>DATDXB010000128.1:0-2914 GCA_035289465.1 Candidatus Nanoarchaeia archaeon | reverse complement strand
ATACCGCGACATGAAAGGACAAACGGACTTCCAAATCGTTACGAACACACAAATTCAGAAGAATATCGTCGATAAAATAGGACTCTCCAAATACCTCCCCATGGTCACAACAAACCAAAAAATGAGTTCATAAACCTAGGTCATAAGACTGAGCGCAACTTCTATATAAAAATTCCGATGAAAAACGACGACGAACGGAACTCCCCCAACGAGGAAACTAAACGACTAACTGACGAAATGTCCCCCTCGATACTTGTTCTGGATGTATCGCTTCGCTCGTTTGATTGAACGCCCTCTTTCTCGACTCTGCAGTCGCAGGTTTTCAGAACTTCGTAACTGAAAACGAGTTTAACAGGAATTTAACGGTTCGGAACGACCGCCTTCGGCTATTCTGCCAAGCAAAATTCGTTCCTCTCCCAAATTTTTTCTCATCTCTGTTCGGCTCAGGGTTGCCTGCCTCGCTCCAGCTCTCAAAATTCAACTTCGTTAAATTCCGATGTTAAATACAATTTGAGAACCTGCTCAATAAGCATATCTAGGTGCCTCCTAGAATTCATAGTTAATCATTAATAAATAGGCTGTGCAATGGAATAAAAAGGATTGTGAGTAAACCTATAAGAATTGAGAGATAAACGAGAATAGAGCGCTCCTTGCTCTTTTTAACAGCCATTATTCCAAGAATAAAAGCAATTATGCTTGCAAGGAACGTAATAGGAACAGTTATGTCCCACCAATGGTCATCAAAAGACAGGATTCCAAACACTTTCACAAGGATAATAGAAGTAATAATTGCTATCAAGAAAAATGAATTTAATCCTACAGACCACTTCCCCAGAATAGTTCTTGGTGCAATATTGAGTTTCATCTTCTTTAACTGATTATGATTTCATGCCTTATAGATATTTGGATACTCGGCACCCTTAACGAAGTAAAATAGTGTTTTGCAGGTTCTCAAACTTTCTCGCTACGCTCGAACCACGTTGCACTCTCGCTTCGCTCGGGATATTTAACAGGAATTTAACGGAAACCTCGTTGCACTTCGGTTTCTCAAGTTGACAAAACATTCGGCCCTATTTCTTAACTCCAAAGAACCAATGCCTGTCAGGATCGACAAATCCGTGCCATCTATTGACAAAGTAGGTCATGGGTAAACATTTTCGTTTAGGATAGAGGGGATCAAGCAAATGTACTCCTTGTTTGTCGATCTTTGTCAGCACAGCATAGTGGGCTAATTGTTCCTCATCAAGAAAGTAAGCGATGATGATCCGGTATCCTTCTTCAAGTGCCCATTTGACATCACGGATACTGGCGTCGCGTTGCACGACGTAGTTGAGCCGGAATCGTTCAGCGGCGCGTGGGAATGCGGCGTTAAATGTCCCTTTTTTATCAGAAGTGCTCATGAACTTGACGACTTCCTTTTCAGATTTCTTCACCCCGCAAGAAGCAAGGACCATCCTCATCGTGGCAGGGCCGCAAGTATATTGTTTTTGTTGCCGGAAATAGGGGATCATGCAAACTAAGAAGTAAAGATCTTATTTAAAATGAAGGTACGTTAGATGCGGCCAAACAGGCTCTTGAGCCATCGGTGGCGTTTGCGATGGACCATTGCTCGTTCGACGCTGACTAGGAGGCATAGGAATCCAAAGAGCACCGATCCCCATCCGACGTAGATGAACCACAGATCTTGTTCTTGGAAGCCAATGAACGCGATGCCAAATAAGATCAATGATGTCGAGGTGCGGATATAAGAAAGGACTGTGCGTTCCCGTGAGAGATCTGTCCTGATATGAGCAAGCTCGGCAAGCTCTTTCTCAAGTTTGACTGATGCTTTGAGTTGGCTGGTCATATCAATGACGCTGATGAAGGCGCCCTAGAGATTCCTCTCCCAGAGGGTTTATATTCATTTCGACGATAGGGACGCAGTCCGAGCTAAGGATTAGGGGACTTTCCAGGAACTAGAATTGCCCAAATCATGCATGACTCGAACGGTGAACCGTTCGCAATTGAGTCTGCTTGCTTGGGCCATCAGAAGGCAATCGTCAAGGTATTTTTCGGCATGGCATCCCTTGTTCTTATAGAGAGTGCATTCAGCGATGTTGGTATCATAGCGATCAAAACAGCGCCAGGCGTCTTGATCGGCTTGTTCTCTGCAGTCATGGTACATGCCTAGATATAATGGCCTGGGTTTTTGCAACTGAGAATAGGGTGATTGGACAGTGAGATAGGGTCGTTGCCTCCATTCTCCATATCCTTGAGGGACCGCTCCTGTGGGCAAGTCTTGCCAGGAGACAAGGGCAAGCCCCAAGAAGGCGACTAAAGCGACGATGCCAAAGGCGACGATATTACGCATGGCGGTTTAAGGACAAAGAGGCTATTTATGTGTTGTGTCACTTTTCAACGCAAGGATTATATATAAGTACTCATACTATGCACCCATATGAGCAGTGTCAATATATCGGTGAAGAAGGACGCATATGAGTTCCTCAGGTCGCTCAAGACCAACGAACAGAGCTTTTCAGATGTGATCCTCGGGTTCAAGACACAGAAAGGGCCCTTGGACTTCTTTGGGGTGCTCAAAGAGAAGGACTGGGCCCAAGCGGAGCGTCAGATAGGAGGGCTGAGAGCGTCCCTTCGACGCAGGCTAAACAGATGATTGCCCTCGACACGACGGCGATCATTGATCTGTTCAAAGGAGTCGAGGATCTCAAGCGTAAGCTGACCTCGATGCGCGAACCTCTCTGTGCCACAAGGATGAGTTATGTGGAACTGATGTTCGGAATCGACCCCGAGAACAAGAAGCATCTTGACGAAGAGAGATATTATGACGAGTTTTTTCAGACGATCAAGGTGTTTGAACTCGATGCGGATGCGGCAAAGACCGCGAGTCGCACACATTGGAGCCTCAAGCAAGACG
>DATDXB010000127.1:0-5557 GCA_035289465.1 Candidatus Nanoarchaeia archaeon | reverse complement strand
CTGAGGTGTGGTTATCGTCGGTAGAATATAATCTTATCGACGATAACCACTTATTTTCTTTATAAACCAAGTTCCACACGCAATCAAGGTTCCAAGAAGTCGCTATTTTTGTCGAAATCACGGACTAATCAGAATGTCTCTCGGATTATTACATTTTATATAGCTTAAGAGATCAGGTGGTATATGTCATCAATGCAAAAAGGAAAAAATAAACCCTCCAGTTGTCCGAAATGCCATAAGCCTTTGACTAAAGTGAACGTCAAAGTCGAAATGGCCACTTCAAGATCGCTCACCTACCAGTGTGGTCCTTGCGAATATGTATGGTTTGATCCCATATCCGCAAAAAAAGTCATTGAAGAGATCCGCGCACATGACCTGAAGATCAAACAGAAAGTCATCAAGCTATCGGCGGATAGGTTGGGCATCTATTTCAACAGCCATATCGTGAGGAGTTTGAACCTCAAGAAGGGCGAAGATGTCTATGTATCTGTGCCGGATAAGAATCATATCGTGATTGAGCTAGGAGATTAGTCTTTATCGCAATCCCGCTCTCACCAGACCCACAAACAACTCATGAGGCCTTTCCAAGCGAGAAGTTAATTCTGGATGGAATTGGCAGGCCATGAAGTATTTGTGTTTGGGTAATTCGAGTACTTGCATGATGGGTTGGGTTGCCGCGCGGCCTGAGAAGACCAATCCTTTTTGCTCAAGCAATTGCACATAAGATGGATTGACTTCGTATCTGTGACGGAATCTCTGGCGGATCTTCTCTTTTTTGAACAAGAGATGCGCTCTGCTATTGCGTGTGATAAGCACATCGTGACCGCCGAGTCTCATGGTGCCGCCCTTGTAGATGACTTTAAGCTGTTCAGGCAAGAAATCAATGACAGGGTGCTGGGTCTTTTTGACCTCAGTGGAATTCGCATCGATCAACCCACAGACGTTTCTTGCGTACTCGATCACCGCCAACTGCATGCCGTAACAGATGCCCAAGAATGGGATGTTGTTCTTTCGCACGTATTCGATGACCTTGATCTTGCCTTCGACACCGCGTGAGCCAAAGCCGCCAGGCACGATGACTCCTTGCACACCTGTGAGAAGCGTCTCGATTGATACTTTATCTGATTCGACATCAGTCGTCTCAACCCATCGCGGATGCACCTTGACGCCAAGATGCGCTCCTGCGTGGGCGAGCGCTTCCATGATGGAGAGGTAGGAGTCTGCGAGTTCTGTGTATTTTCCACAGATCGCAATCGTGATATTCTTTTGCGGATGCTTGAGATTATAGACCAGCTTCTTCCACTGCCTCAAATCGCTCTTGACCTTGATGTTTAGGTTTCTTGCCAATACTTCTGGCATGCGTTCTTTCTCGAAAATAAGAGGGAGCTCATAGACAAACTCAAGATCTGGATCAGAGAGGACATGACCTGTCCTGACATTGGTGAGCCATTCAAGCTTCTGCTTGGTCTTTGGAGTGAGCGAATCTTTGCTTCTACCGATAAGTACGTCAGGCATGATGCCGCGCTCTCTGAGAAAGAGGATGCTCTGCTGTAAGGGTTTTGTCTTTTGCTGGCCCTGACTGTCGATGACGGGCACAAGACCTAAGTGGATGAAGATGATGTCGTCTTTTGCGACCTCACGCTGGAGTTCACGCAAGGCCTCAAGGAACCAGAGATTCTCCAAGTCGCCGACGGTGCCGCCGACTTCGATCAACAGAATATCTGCTTGCTCCTTTTTGATGATCTCCTTGAACTGCTGCCTGATCTCGCCAGTGACGTGAGGGATGACTTGCACGGTCTTTCCCAAGAAGTCGCCCTTGCGCTCCTTTTCCATCAAGCGCGAGAAGACTTTACCTGACGTCAAGTTCCATGTCGATTTGCAATTGGTATTGAGGAAGCGCTCATAATGGCCAAAGTCAAGATCCACCTCGCCGCCATCATCTAAGACAAACACTTCCCCATGCTCAATCGGGTTCATCGTGCCCGGATCCACATTCAGATAGCCATCACACTTGACCGGGACGACTTTGTAGTAAGGAGAAATCAAGCGGAGAATAGAAGCGGAGACGATACCCTTTCCAAGCCCAGAAAGAACGCCTCCTGTCACCACGATATATTTGGTGCGCATACACGAGTGTGCGTGAGGGGTCTTTTATGGATTTGTATAATCTGATAATGGCATTGGAGGCCCCTGATGAGCGTAACAAGGTTTATAAACAGATTTTTGGGAAAAAGACTTGGGGAATGGTAATGAAGGGGAGATGGATTGCTATTGTCATCTTTGTAGTCCTCGTTCTCTCCTCCTCCGGATTTGCCCAAGTAGGCCTGTCAAGTGGGCGCGGGATCCCTATGCCCTCGCTTTCGCTTGACCTTGATGATGAACGCAGCTGCGCCTTGTCTTTTGTCGTCCAGATCACCAATACCGCCGACGAAGAGAAGGATGATGCCGCCAATGTCCAGATTGATATTCCCATCACCAAGGGGGCCCAGTACGTCGATCATCTGGAGTACGATCCTCTTGTCGGGGACCTTCAGGATGGCCAGACGAGAGATGTCCCCATCACGCTGGTACCCAACGAGGCATTTTATCAGTCCGATCTTGGCACGGAGATCAAACTCAACATCACGGTCATCCATGAAGACAACAGAGCAGACCATAACATCGGCAAACATACTGTATATACCTCACTGCGCTGTCAAGGACAGGAGAGTCCGCCCCCCTTGGTCGGTCCTGAGCCCGAGCCAACACCTAGTTCTCCTCCCGAAGCATCGCCTCTACAGCAACCCTTAGTCTCTTCAGGCATTTGCGCTCCTGGTGACAATCGACCTTGTGGCTGTGACTGCGCCCAAGCTCGCGTGCTCATGATCCTTGACGACAACCACCACAATGAAGACCTTGATGATTACGAATCCAACTACCAAAACCTCCTCGCTCTTGGC
The DNA here is from genome assembly GCA_035289465.1 of Candidatus Nanoarchaeia archaeon. Taxonomy (GTDB): domain Archaea; phylum Nanobdellota; class Nanobdellia; order Woesearchaeales; family JAGWAF01; genus DATDXB01. The sequence goes on along the minus strand of DATDXB010000127.1, from coordinate 2,618 downwards.
GTCGATGTCACGCGCATCGATGAACCTGTCGATGGGATTGATCCTGCTGCTGTGCTTGGCTATGATCTGGTCTGGTTTGCCAACCCTGGCTGGCCCATTGATGACCAAAAAACCCTTGACACCCTTATCGCTTACTTTAATGCAGGCAATCCCGTTGTCTTCCAAGGCGATGATCTGACCTGGGGCCAAGGGACGATCCAAAAATCAGTGCTCGAATCCTTCACAGGACTTCGCAATATCAACAACGGCCGCGATGAAGACTATCTCGTGCAGTTCTCTACCATGAACCATCCCCTCCTCTGGCAGTTAGGGGGCAAGACCTTCAGCTACCTTGAAGATGATATAGACACCAATGCCCTACTCTCACCAGATGTCGTTGAACTCGCCCATGGCACCCTCAAGAGCAACGCCGCTTATAACGGCAGCGCCATCATCATCCGCGACCAGACCGCGCAAGGCAAGGGCTTATTCCTCTTGACTCTTTTGACCATCAGCAAGATCGAACCACAATCCACCGCGCTCACGTTCACCGGCAATATCGTCAACTACCTGCTCAATAAAGCAGGCAAGTGTACGTGCGGCATTGACACGGGAGCTTGCGAATTCTCCACACAAAGCTGTTTAGCAGATGGGACTTGGGGCGCATGCGAAGGCGTGCCACCAGTCTCAGAGATCTGCGACGGACAAGACAATGACTGCGACGGAGCTCTTGATGAAGACCTCACGTGTGAATGTGTCGGAACAGAATCACGATCCTGCGGCACTGATGAAGGCGTCTGCGACAGCGGCATCCAACGCTGTGACAACGGACAATGGGGTGCATGCGAAGGTGCCATTGAAGCCTCACCGCCAGAGACCTGCAACGCCCTTGACGATGATTGCGACGGATTCACCGATGAAAGCATCGAAGATGTCGTCGAAGGCATCGATACAGGCGCTTGTGTGCCCCACATCAGTTCCTGCGTCGGCGGCGTGATGCAAGTCACCCAACAGCGCATCGATCCTGCCGTCGAGACCTGCAATACCCTTGATGATGACTGCGATGGACTCGCTGATGAAGAGGACACCTGCCATGTCGCTGCGCCTGATATGTATCTCGGGTTTGAACCCCTCTTTGGCTGTGAACAGAACGGAACGGTGACGCTGTTTAATCAAGCGACACATCCTGATGATGTGGCACGACAAGTCACACTCTCCCTTGAAGTCATCGAAGGGGCATCCTTTGTCGAGCGTGTCGAGTATAATCCTCTTGCAGGTGACATCAGTGCAGGACAATCGCTTGCTGTTCCCTACTGGGTGGTCCCTAGCGCATCCTATGCTCAAGCGCCCGCAGGCACGCGCATCACGCTACGGGTGAGCATCACCAGAGAAGACGCCGATTCGTCTAATGTCGGCAAGACCGCTGAGGTGACCATCAGTTCCTGCGGACCCGCATGCGTGCCCTCACCAGAGACCTGTAACGGCGCTGATGATGATTGCGATGGTCTCTTTGATGAGGACATCCGCGTCGACTGTGGTGTGAGCGGCGTCGGCACCTGTTCATTAGGATACCGTCTTTGCGATAATGGCGCGCTTGGCCGCTGTATCGGAGAAGTCGTGCCTGATGTGGAGACCTGCAACGGACTTGATGACGACTGCGACGGAGAAGTCGACGAAAGCATCGCTCGCTCCTGCGGCACTGATGAAGGTTCCTGTGTCAGCGGCACAGAGACTTGCAGTAACGGAATCTGGGGCCAATGCGACGGTACAGTGATCGGGCCTCGTGTCGAGACCTGCAATGGCGTGGATGATAATTGCGACGGCCTCATTGATGATAGCCTTAGCTGTGAATGCATCGATGGCGAGTCCCGCTCCTGCGGCACAGATGAAGGACAATGTTCGGCAGGCACACAGACTTGTGCAGGAGGACAATGGGGCATCTGCTCTGGTGGTCTTGGACCATCCCTTGAGACATGTGATTCTGCAGACAATGACTGCGACGGCCTTATCGACGAAGAATTGACTCGCTCTTGCGGTGATACTGAACAAGGAGAGTGCTCCTTTGGCCTTGAGACCTGCAATTTAGGACTATGGGGCAGCTGCCAAGGAGCGGTCTTGGGCTCTGCGGAATCCTGCAACCTCCTTGATGACGATTGCGACGGCAAGACCGATGAAGCATTGAGCGAACGCTGCGGCGTCTCTGATATGGGCGAATGCCGCTATGGACAACGCGCCTGTGAACAAGGAGGATTTGGCTCCTGCGTCGGAGCTATTGATCCTGCTCTTGAAGTCTGTGACGGCCTCGACAATGACTGTGATGGCTCAGTCGATGAAGACATCGCCGATGAAGCTCTTGGATCAACTATCGGCGCCTGTGCGCCTCAAGTACGCAGCTGCATTGCAGGCACTATGACTCTTGTTGATAGTGGTATCGGACCTACTATGGAATCCTGCAATGGACTTGATGATGATTGTAACGGAGTAGTTGATGAATCCCTGCCGGATCTCAGCGAAGGCAGTGATATCGGTTCTTGTACACAGACTCTGCGCTCCTGCCAAAACGGAGAGTACCAGATCATTCGTGCAGGGAATTCACCATCGCCAGAATCCTGCGATTCCCTTGATAATGACTGCGACGG
>DATDXB010000126.1:0-21090 GCA_035289465.1 Candidatus Nanoarchaeia archaeon | reverse complement strand
CTTATTTTCTTTATAAACCAAGTTCCACACGCAATCAAGGTTCCAAGAAGTCGCTATTTTTGTCGAAATCACGGACTAATCAGAATGTCTCGAGTAGACATCTATTTTTTAAATCCGATTCCAGAAAGAAACTCGTATGGTCACCATTGCCGCAGTCGAGATGGAGTCGTGGGAAAGGCCCATCTTCAAGCGCAATATGGCGCCTCATAAGGTGCTCTTTGTCGATGGTCTTCTGACCCCCAAATCAGCCTCACAGATCAAGTCCGCAGACATTCTTGTCACCTTCATCCACTCAAGAATCGACAAGGCCATCCTCTCAAAACTTCCAAAGCTCAGCTATATCGCCACGATGTCGACAGGCTATGATCACATTGATCTGGCCTATTGCAAGAAGCATAAGATCAAGGTCTCAAATGTGCCCTTCTATGGTGAGAACACCGTAGCAGAACACACCATGGGCCTCATCCTGGCGATAGCAAGAAAACTCCCTCAATCCATTGAGCGCACAAGAAAGGGCGACTTCAGTTTAGACAACCTTCGCGGCTTTGACCTTAAGGGCAAGACCTTGGGCGTAGTAGGCGGCGGGCACATTGGTCTTCATGTCGTTCGTATGGCAAGAGGATTTGAGATGGAAGTCCTCGTATCAGACCCGCATGAGGACAAGACCTTAGCGAAGCGCTTGGGGTTCACCTACGCAAACCTGAACACCCTTCTCAAAGCCTCAGACATCATCACGCTCCACGTCCCGCTCAATAAGTACACCGAGCATATGATCAATAAGGACAATCTCAAAAAGGTCAAGAAGGGCGCGATGCTCATCAACACCTCGAGGGGTGGCGTAGTCGACACAGAAGCCCTGCTCTATGCTTTGGATAATGGCACTATCAGTTTCGCTGGTTTAGATGTGTTGGAAGGCGAATTTGAGATCAAGGAGGAGCGCCAGCTCATCTCCAGTCACTTCAAGACCACCTGCGACCTCAAAACAATTCTCCAGGATCACATCCTTCTCAAGCACAAGAATGTCTTTATCACGCCGCATAATGCGTTCAATAGTGAGGAGGCAGTGAGAAGAATATTAGACACGACAATCGACAATGTCAAATCATTCATCGCAAAAAAACCGATGAATGTGGTGTGAGTTCTTGGGAGAAGGATACTATACTTTTCAATAGGTTCACAGCAGCAACATTTATATACTAAAAGTGAATACTCATTCACTAAAGGTGAATAAAAGATGCTCACTCCAAACGAAAAGCGTCTCTTGCGCTACTTAGCCTCGACAACCCAGGACTGCTCTATTAATCAGCTGGCAAAGGACTGCGGACTATCCCCAAGTGGCGCGCACAAGATACTTAAGAAGCTGGAAAAGGAGGGCGTGCTCAAGGCCAAGCATATCGCTAATATCCTCTCGTATACGCTGGACTTCCAGGGAGACAACACCTCAAGCGTTCTCCACCTCGCATTTGTTCCCCCCGCGCTGCAAGGGAGAGTGAAGCTTCGGGCACAAGATCTCAGTCAGCTCAAAAAAAGCGCCAAAGTGTGTATTCTATTTGGCTCCTTTATCACCGAAAAACAAAGCCCTAGTGATCTGGACATGGTGGCGGTCTTTGAAAAAGATGATTTTGATGATTATAACCAAGCATTAGATCGGGTAAAAGATCTCAGCCCTATCAAGATCCAGGATGTGATTCAAACAACGCAGGACCTCAGGGATAATATCAAGAAGGGGGATCCGATTATTCGTGCTGCCTTGCGAAATGGCGTTGTCCTCTGGGGTATTGATCCACTTCTTGAGGTGATCAAAAGTGTCCATGAATGAGAAAGTGAGGCGCTGCCTCGACGAGGGAGAAAGAGAGTTAGAAAGGCATAAGGGGCTGCGCAAGATGACGCCTGATCAGAAGGTCGCAGAGGCACATGTAGTAAAAATGATGTTAAACTACAATGCGATCACTGACTTTCGGGATTCCGGCCATAGCGATTGGTCGGCCATCGCAGCATTTTACGCATTGTATCATGGACTTCTCGCCATCCTTGCGCAGAGAGGATATGAATCAAGGAACCAATCCTGCACGTTTGCTCTCATCGAAGAGCTCATCACAAAGGGAGAGCTCAGGTTCTTAACACTCGCAGACAGCAGGGAAATTTTTGATCGTGATGTCAGTACAAACATTCAACATAGTAGTAAGATTTTGGATATTCGGGAAGTCATGCAATACTCTACCAAGACCGATCTCGAAGAACAGCAGTTCGATAAAGTGAAACAAAGAACCAAACAGATTATGGAAAAGATACGGCAGGAAATTGAAGATGTTATTGCACAACATCAAGAGAATTCTTGACACAACAATTGAGAACGTGAAATCATTCATCGCAAAAAAGCCGAGCAACCTGGTTTCTTAACATCATCAGACTCCAACTATCCACTTTCCTAGTCCTCACTCAGCGTCGTAAGAACCTGTCGAATTGATAGACTCCCAGATATAAAAAGAGGATGCCGAACCCTATTACTCCTATCAATTGATGGCTAAGTGGCAGGAAGGGAGTACTGCCCATAAGGAATCGGAAGAAATCGACGCTATACGTCAGAGGATTCACATAGAGGAGATACCGATACGGTTCTGGGATGATGGCGAGTGGATAAAAGATCCCTGAGAAGAACAGAAACCCAAAGACGAGCATACCTTCTGCTGTTTGGGCTGAGTACTTATTCGTGAAGAGAGAACTGAGCCAAAGCCCGAGTCCGGTGAAGGTGACTATGGTCCAGAACATGAACGCTATCATCACCGCAAAGAGGAGAGGGTCAAAGGTTCCGAAATACCACAAGAAGAAGATGATGACAAGGAGATAGCCTCGTATTGAATCGATGAATCCAGTCAATACTTTTCCTAACAGTAATGATCCGCGAGCGATGGGGGCGACAAGGAGCAGTTTGGTGAATCCTTGGCGATCGATGACGAGTTCTGCGCTAGATTGGATTCCTATAAGCGCCACAAAGTAGATGAGAATGCCTGAGGAGAAATACTGGGCAAATGACGTTGAATATGCTGAGAAGTCGACAAAGAGGTCAAACGCGAATCCGACGAAGAAGATAGCTAAACCAAAAAGCGTAATGGCCATGAGATATTTGAAGATGCTTTCTCGTTTCTTGATATCGCGAAGGGCCATAGCCCAGGCTTCGATGATGAGGCGTTTCATTGGAGTTGCTCTCCTGTGTAGTGCAAGAAGACATCTTCGAGGGTTGGTTTTTTTATCGTGATGCTTGAGATGATGATTTTCTTCATATGGAGGAGTGAGAGGATTCGAGCAAAGTTCTTTTCTGCGCGAGTGACATAAATGCGCAAGACACCATCGACGAGTTCGGCATCCTGGACAAATCGCAATTTGACGACGTCGCTTAGTACAGGTTCCAGATCTTGGGATGATCCGACCTCGATCACATCTCCACGTAGTGATTGTTTTAATCGTGTTGGTGTGTCGATCTTCACAAACTTGCCCCGGTGCATGATGCCGACTCTATGACAGAGCTCATCGGCTTCTTCCATATAGTGAGTTGTGAGCAGGATAGTGGTCTTCTTGGTGCGGTTGAGATTCTGGATGTAAGTCCAAAGCAATCGGCGTATGGCTGGATCAAGGCCTAATGTTGGTTCATCAAGGATAAGGATCTTGGGCTCATGCAGAAGCGTCCTGATGAACTCAAGTTTACGTTTCATACCTCCAGAGTAGGTGGATACTTTCTTGTCAAGAAATTTAGATAATCCTACAAGGGTTGAGAGTTCCTTGATGCGTTGTGCACGTCTATCTTGGGGGATCTTGTAGAGACGCGCGTGGATGTCAAGAGTGTCATAGCCGCTGAGTTCCCCATCAAGGATGCTCTCTTGGAAGAGATAGCCGATGAGTTCTCGGACCGCTTGAGCTTGTTCCTGGACATCATGTCCGTTGACCGTGATGGTGCCCTTGCTGGGTTGGAGGAGGGTAGAGATCATAGAGATCAAGGTGGTCTTGCCCGCACCGTTGGGCCCCAAGATCCCCAGGATCTCTCCCCGACGTACTGAGAATGTGACATTGTTGACTGCTTTGAGTTCGCCAAAGGCCCTGCGCAGCCCCTTGACAACGATAGCATCCATCATAGTCGGTCCTGAATTCCCTTTTAAAAACCTGACTGAACCTTAACGCCGTTTCTTCGTCCACAGCACAAACGCCATCAGTAATGGCACAATAGCAAGAAGCATCATCGTCACTAGGAGATTCACATACAATTCATCGTCAGATGTCTCCAGCAGGACAAAGATGATGAATGCCCCGAATAGTGCGATGAAGAGTCCGTAGCGTGCCACGACTTTGCGAAGCAGTGAGTCCATATCGCAGAGAAGCCGTATCGCTACTTAAACATTCCCTCAAGGTTGTCTTAAAAATCTTATGGATACAAAGTCCTGATTTTTCTTCCTGATTCTGTGTGCATAATCGATTAATAAACGTCCTCCAGAAAGAGACGTATCAACCTGCGAGGTGAGAACATGAGATATATTCCAGACAGCGATTTAAGAGTGATTGAGTTTATGGAACAGGAGGGCCAGATCGATGAGGAGGAGGCGAGCTTTATGCGTTCCTATTTGTATCGCTTAGCCCAATCCTAGACACCTATAGTAACGGAACTTGATTTTCGTATATCCTTACTCCGTTACTATATCTGCCGGAGCTTACTATTGACATCTGATTATTAAGCTCCGGCACTATACCATCACCCTATGCCGTCAGAGGAATCTCTGGCGGCTATTTTTTCATTCCGCATCAATCAAGGGTTATCTTCCTGATTGGATGAATGAGTCTGTGGACTTCACGGCTACAAGATTCTGGGAGCTAAAATCCTTATCTTCAGTCCATATGAAAGCGGCATGGACTGCAAGAGCGCACGCGAGATAATCAGTATCCTTACTGTCTCTACGCCCGATCGCATTGTATGCATCCTTCACATGAGGCTCATATTCAATAGGATCGATTTCCGTGATGAATGCGAGCACCGCATCAAAGTTCACATCGAATTCAGCAGGAGATTGCCCTGATTTCTCACAGATTTCGGATTTATACTTTCTTATCTCCTTAACGATGGTCTTGGGCGCATAAAATATGTGATTCTGGGACGTAAGGATAGTCAATTTGCCTCGAGAACCAAGCAATGCGCTGATGATGTTGGCGTCAACGACAATGATCATCGCGCAGAGATTTTCTTGCCGAGTTTGACTGCGAACTCTGTGATCTCCTCTTCGCTGAGACGCGTCTTCTTGACCAGCCGTTCAAGTACTGCCAGCGCCTGGAGTTTTTCTTTGGCTGCATCCTTCATCACCGCGCTCCAGCGGATTTCGGGGTGGCATTTCATGGCTTGCCAGAGGGGGTCTTCGATGGTTACGGTCAAGTTATGGGTCATGAGCTCACCTTCACGTAGTATACGTGAATTCACGTAGTAATTATTTAAACCTTTCGTAGACATAGCGAGGGAAAGTTCTCACTTCTTCTTGAATTTAGCCACAAAGAATCCTTCTGTGTCATTATCTTGCGGCCAGATGCGCAGTGTCTTCTTGACGTCAGGATGATAGGTCTTGCCTTCAAAGGAGAGCACGGGCTTGCCCTTCTTGAGCCCGGGGAGATTGATTTCTTCAAGTTCGACATCAGAGACGTGTTCAAGGAGCCAGCTGACGACTTCTTCGTTCTCTTCTGGTTCAAGAGAGCAAGTGGAGTACACAAAGGTCCCGCCGCTCTTAGTCGTTTCATGCGCCACTTTGATCAATTGTTTTTGCACAAATGCCATCGAGCCGATCAATTTGGGATTCCAGATGCTCAAAGTCTTCAGCGACTTACGGATGGTACCTGTCCCAGAGCAAGGAGCGTCACACAAGACATAATCAAACTGAGGCCCTAATTTCAAGAAGCGCTGTCCGACCATTTGGGTCACGCAGACATTGATCACACCACAGCGTTGGAGATTGATCCCCAGCGCCGCAAGCCGAATAGGAGTGGTATCATTGGCGAACAGAGCGCCGGTGTTGTTCATCATCGCGGCCATTTGCGAAGTTTTTGATCCAGGGGCGGCGCACAGATCTAGCGCAGTCGATCCAGGCTTCACTCCAAGGGCGATGGGGGGTATCATCGACGCCGCTTCTTGGACATAGATATATCCTAGAGCGTGTTCAAGAGTGTTGCCGATATCAAGTCGTCCTTGGTCATGTTCGACAAAGAATCCTTCAGCGCACCAAGGGATCTGTTCAGTCATCCATCCTTGGGCATTCAAGCGAGGCAGTAATTCCTTGACCGTGATCTTTAGAGTGTTCACCCGTATGGACTTGCGTAGGTATCTCTTATTGATCTCAGAGAAGGCATCCCAATCAGTGAGCGAAGAATAGCGTTTGACAAAGCCTTCTTTGTAGGTGATCGCGTCAGCGTCAGGCATGCGCGAAGAGGTGATGGCCATAAGGCGCTCAGAACAGGGTTTCTTCAAAAAGGTTTGCTTCGTTTGAATGGCTTTGCAGAAAGGGGGTGCTTACTAGGATCTCTGGCTGGTGGTTGATGAGAATTGTTAGTTGGTAGGTTTATGAAGAACTTGCTGAGTTCCATGGTGATGAGTCCGAGGGTTGCGAGGGCAAGTATTCTGAACCAGTCGAGGGAGGAAAGGGCGATGGTTGAGAACACTGTTTGAAGGGGGGCAAGATAGATGACTGCGATTTGTATGGCTATCGAGAGGCATACGGCGCCAGCCAGGGTTTTGTTTGAGAATGGGTTGAGGTGCTTGATGCCGGGCCGGAGTGTCCTGCTGCTGATGACTGCGAACATCTGAAACAGCACGAGTGTGGTGAATGCGACGGTCTGTGCCTTACCTGGGGCTGTTTCAAGGTAGTGTTTGAAGATGTAAAGGGTGCCAAGACCCATGATGAGGCCAAATAGCATGATGGATGAGAAGCTGCTTTTTGAGATCGGCTTCTCTTTTGGGTCTCGAGGGCTTCGTTTCATGATGCCCTCTTCGCTTTTCTCCACTCCCAGGCCCAGTGCGGGAAAGTCATCAGTCAGGGTGCTCATCAGGAGGATTTGGAGGGGGAGCAGTGGAAGCGGGAGATTGAAGAGTATGGCGAGGAATACTGTGATGATCTCTCCGGAATTGCACGAGAGAAGGTAGCGTGCGGATTTGATGATTTTGTCATAGATGTTTCTCCCCTCGTCGATGGCGGCGACGATGGTGGCAAAGTTGTCATCCACGAGGGTGGCTTTTGAGACTTCCTTGGCCACGTCTGTTCCGGTGATTCCGGTGGATATGCCTATATCTGCTTTTTTGAGTGCGGGGGCGTCATTGACGCCGTCACCAGTCATTGCGACGATGTGGCCTTTTTTTTGGAGGGCATCCACGATCCTCGACTTTTGGATGGGCATTGCTCTGGCGATGATCCTGATTCGATGGATTCTTGCTTGGAGTTCCTCATCGGTCATTTCTGTGAGATCTTCGCCAGTGAGGATCTCATCGCCTATGTTAAAGAGGCCGATCTGTTGGGCGACGGCCTTGGCGGTGATGGGGTGATCGCCAGTGATCATGATGACGTTTATTCCTGCCTCTTGACACTGGGCTATCGACCTCTTGACTTCGTCACGGGGAGGATCGATCATGCCTACGAGCCCGACAAATATAAGTCGGGTCTCTACGTTTTTGATGGTGTGTTTGCGCAGTTTAGGGAGCGGCCGATAAGCTAGTGCGAGGACTCTCATCGCATTCTCCGCGAATGTGTTGTTTGCGGAGAGGATTTTTTTCCGGTCTCTGGGACTCATCCTCCTGATCTTTCCTCGGTCGAGTATTCTGTCGCATCGTTTGAGCAACAGGTCGGGGGCCCCTTTGACATACGCCTCTTTCTTTCCGGTCAGTCTGTTCTTGGATATGACTGACATCTTTTTCCGGTCGGAATCGAAGGGCAGCTCTTCGACAAACTCAAAATGGCGGTGGAGATCTTCTTCGTCGATCCCTCCTTTCTTTCCAAGAACGATTAATGACCCTTCAGTAGGGTCTCCGATGATCTCGAATTTTCCGTTGCTGCTCTTGAGCTTGGAATTGTTGCATAAATATCCTGTCCTCAGAAGCAATTCAAGTTTTTTTGGGATGATCTGTTTATTGTTGAGGAAAAAGCTCCCTCTAGGTTCGTAGCCTGCTCCGCTCACATGTAGGGTCTCGTGTTCGTGGTAGATGGTGGTGATCGTCATCTGGTTTTCGGTGATAGTGCCTGTTTTGTCTGTGCAGATGACGGTGACTGCCCCTAGGCTTTCGGCCGCGGAGAGTTTCCTGATGAGCATGTTCTTTTTTGCGAGTCGCCTCGCTCCCATCGATAGGCTGACGGTGACGATGATAGGGAGCGAATTTGGGACAGTGGACACGGTAAGGGTAAGTGCGAACAGGATCATTTGCGAAGGAGAGAGGCTTCCTTTTAGGGTTCCGGTGATGAGGACGATGAGGACCAGAGCCACCGCGATTGCGCCAAGTTGTCTGGCCAATTGAGCGAATTTGACCTGTAGGGGTGTTTGGGTGTCTTTTGTTGTCTGTAATGAGGTGGCTATTTTTCCGAATTCAGTGTTCATATCAGTGGCGCTGACGATGCCCTTGCCCCGTCCATAGGTTACGATGGTCCCCATGAATGCCATATTCTCTTGGTCGCCGACGGATGTGCCTGGTGTGAATGGTTTGGTGCTTTTCTCTGAGGGGGAGGATTCGCCGGTGAGGACCGATTCGTCGACTTCAAGGCTGAATGCTTCGATGATTCGGGTGTCTGCGGCCACGATGTCTCCTGCCTCAAAGAGGAGGATGTCTCCTGGAACGACTTCTCGTGCAGGTATCTTCTCTTCTATTCCTTCGCGGAGGACTCGTGCAGTGGGGGCTGCGTTTTTCTCCAGGGCGGTCATGGCTCTTTCCCCGCGGTATTCTTGGACAAACCCGAGTAATGCGTTGAGTAGTATTATGGCGAATATGGCCAAGGATTCTAGATGGTTGCCAAGGAGCAATGACAGGATCCCTGCGATGATAAGTAGGAGGATGAGGGCGTTCTTGAATTGGTTGAGAAAGATGGCGAGAGGGGTGATGCGTCTCTCTTTTTTTAATTCATTATAGCCATAGATATGTAGCCGTTTCTCCGCCTCGGCCTTGCTCAATCCGGAGGATGAGCCTTGCAGTTTTTTGATGGCTTCGGAGACAGGGAGAGCATAATAGTCGATCATGACAGGGATATTGGCTTGGGGTCCGGATTAAAATCTTTGGGGTCAGAAAGGTTTATAAATATGAGTTTCATACTAGTATGTATAATGGGGGTGTCATAACTATGGAAGTGGAACTGACGACCGTTGGAGAGCGCGGGCAAGCGGTTATACCTAAGGTTATTCGTGATAAGATGCCTGCTCCGCAAGGTACACTATTCAGTGTCGCGTTGGTGGATAAGGACACCCTGGTTTTCCGGCGTGTCGACAAGAAGAAGCTTCTCGGCGATTTTCGTGATTTGAGGGCTTCAGTGAAGAAACTCAGCGAGGCGGAGATCATTGGAGAGATCAAGAAGGCCCGTTAGGGTCGTGCTTGACACGAGCACCTACGTCGCCGCGCTTCTTTCAGAGACAGGGGGATCTGCCGCAGTCTTCGAACAGGTTATTCAGCAGGATATAGACAATTGAGTATATGGTGTTACGTTTAGACTCAATTGTCTATCTGTGAATTGCACCTATTCATGTAACCTCATCCGTGCAATTCACTATATCTTCAACTTCTACACCGACCAGATCCTTGATGAGCTTAGGGATGTATTGGCAAGGCCGAAGTTCGACCTTGAAAAGGAGAAGCGGGATCACTTTGTGCTCATTATTCAGGAAACGTCATTTGAGGTCGAGCAGATCAAGGAATTTCTAGTTGATCAGTGCCGTGACTCCAAGGATGACAAGTTTCTTTCCCTTGCAAAACAGATCGATGCTGATTATCTGATATCTTTCGATGACGATCTATTGGTGATTCGGCAGATTGGGAGGACAATAATCCTCACGCCCGGCGATTTCTTAGGGCTGATGAGGGAGTCGGATCCATAAGGCACGTCGTGTCCGCGCGCTCCACATCCCGAGGTTCTTGGCGATTTCGACGATGAGAAACACAGAAGATGACACGGCAAGTATCCACGCCCAGTCCAGGACCCCCAGCCGCACAGTATCAAAGAATCCAGAGAGGACATAGACAACTAAGAGTTGTAATGCAAGCGAGGTCCCTATGGCTGCCCACAGATAGGGGTTGCCGCGGATCCCAGAGCGAAAGATGCTGTGAATGGATCGATAGTTGACCACATTCCAGAGTTCAAAGAGGACAAGGGTGCAAAATGCGATGCTGCGTGCGTAATCGATCTGTCCGGCGTGTGATGATCCATAGAGTGCGTATCCAAAAGCCCCGAGTGTGCCGATGCTGATGAGTCCTGCGACGGCCCCCATGCGCATCCAAGCGTGTGAGGTCAAGACACTGTGTCCTCGTTTGCGGGGGGACAACGACATCGTATCGGGTTCCCCTGGATTAAGCCCAAGCGCGACTGCAGGCAGTCCGTCAGTCAAGAGATTCATCCACAAAATCATGACAGCGACAAGAGGTAGGGGCAATCCCACAAGAATCGACAGCACCACCACAAGGACTTCAGCCATATTAGACGACAAAAGATATTCCACAAACTTGCAGATGTTATCAAAGATGTTTCTTCCTTCTTCGACAGCGGCGACAAGGGAAGCAAAATTATCGTCGGCAAGCACCATCACTGAAGCCTCTTTAGTCACATCTGTCCCTGTGATGCCCATCGCCACGCCGATATCGGCTTTCTTCAAAGCAGGGGCGTCATTGACGCCGTCGCCTGTCATGGCGACGACATGCCCTTTGTGCTGCAAAGCCTCGACGATCCTTAATTTGTGTTCGGGATTCACGCGTGCGTAGATGTCGATGTCTTCGACGATCTCGCTGAGATTGTTCTTCTCCAGGTCCTGCCCAGTCATCACGCGATTGCCGATGCCCATCTGCGAAGCGATGGCCTGAGCGGTCAGGGCGTGGTCTCCGGTGATCATCACCACTTTGATGCCTGCGTCTTGGCATTTTTTGATGGCCAATACGGCTTCTTGTCGTGGTGGGTCGATCATGGCTTGGAGACCGACAAAGATGAGGTCTTTTTCTTGGGAGCTTCCAGGTCCGTAGGCAAAGGCAAGCACTCTGAGTGCTTGTGAAGCAAAGAGATCATTCTGCTTGAGGATTCTTTTGATTGTCGTCTTATCTAAGCGATGCACCTTGCCCTTGACGACGATGCGATTGCAATGAGCAAGCACGTTGTCGACTGCTCCTTTGGTGTAGATGCTGCTGTTTCGTTTGCTGCCGTGTATGGTACTCATCATCTTTCGTTCTGAGGAGAAGGGATATTCATTAGTGCGTGTTTGGTTTTTCTCAAGTACCTCTCTATCCAGACCCCCTTTCTTTGCGCTGATCAAGAGCGCGGCTTCAGTGGGGTCGCCAAGGATTTTGACTCGGCCATCTTGCATATTGAGCGAGGCGTTATTGCACAAGGTCCCAATCGTAAGGAGCAAGCCAAGGTCCTTGCTTTTCCCAGAGAATGTTCCATGGGCGTCATAGCCCTCGCCACTCACAGACAACACCGTATCATCGACATAGACGGACACCACGGTCATCTGGTCATGGGTCAATGTTCCGGTCTTATCAGAACAGATCACCGTGGTGCTTCCGAGAGTTTCGACAGCAGGAAGGTGTCTGATCAATGCATTGCGTGATGCCATCCTTTGCACACCAAGCGACAAGGTGATGGTCACCACCGCAGGCAGTCCTTCTGGGACTGCGGCGACAGCAAGGCTGATCGCGGCAAGCAACATGACCATGGGTTCGTTGCCCCGCAATAATCCCAAAGCAAGTACGAGTCCGCAGATGGCAAGGACGATGCCTCCAAGAGTCCTGCCGAATCGTGCAAGAGATATCTTCAAGGGAGTTTCCATGCGTGGTGTCTCGCTGATGAGTCCTGCGATCTTGCCAAGTTCGGTGTGCATGCCTGTGCTGACCACCACTGCTCGCGCCCGTCCTCGGGTGAGTGAGGTGCCGGTGAAGACCATGTTGTTGCGATCAGCGATCTGTGCGCTGGCGCTGACAATCCCGATCTTTTTCTCGACAGGGGTGCTCTCTCCTGTCAGGCTGGATTCGATCGCCGCAAGCGAATAGGCTTCAATTAATCGAGCATCAGCGCAGATTTTTGTGCCTTCAGAGAGCAAGAGCACATCTCCCACAACCACTTCGGCGGCAGCGATCTCCGTGGCTTGTCCATCGCGGAGAACCATCGCTTTAGGCGATGTCAATAAAGAGAGTTTTTCAATCGCCTTCTCGGCGCGGTATTCTTGGAAGAAGCCAAGGAGCGCATTGAGCACTAAGATGACGGCGATCACCGCGGCATCGATCCATTCACCGATGGCGCCTGAGATGATGGCGGCTCCAAAAAGGATCCAGATGAGAAAGTCGTTGAATTGTGAAAGAAGGATGGTTAAGGGCGAGCTTCCCTTGACGACTTTGAGTTCGTTTCGTCCGTCTCTCAAAAGGCGTCGTTGTGCCTCTTCAGTGCTCAAGCCCTTCTCAGAACCTTGGACGGTGGCATAGAGAGTGTCTAGCGAGACATCGTGGAAAGCCATGGGATTTCCTTGGCAAGGGCGTTTATTAAGGCTATTGTCGCTAGGTAATCAAGCTCAAAACGTTTAAATACGCACGAGCATGCAGAGAATGACATGGATGATGGATCGAGTCAATGGCTCGCGCAGGCAAAAAAAGACCTGGGGACGGCGAAATATCTCCATAACGGTAAACGACACGAAGAATCGGCCTTCTTTTGTCAACAATCTGTTGAGAAGTCATTAAAGTCCTTGGTTCTCAGTAGAGATCATGAGCTTATCAAGACACATGATCTTGTCTTCTTGGCCAAGCGCGTGAGCTTGCCATCCGAATTTGAGCAAACGTGTAAGGAGCTGACATTGATTTATGTCCATGTCCGATATCCCGATGCGGTGGTCAACATTAAGGATCTCAATAAAAAATCGAAGCGGTATCTCATCTCGGCAGAGGGGGTGTTAAAATGGGTACGGGCGCAACTCTCAGCAAAAGCTTGAAATCATTCAAGAAGAAAGTGAATTCTGATATTCCTATAAAGGAGATCATCCTCTTTGGTTCTCGGGCTCAGGGGAAGGGTGGCAAGTATAGTGATGTTGATCTCATCATTGTGAGTCCTAAATTCAAGAATCTCGATTTCGTGGAGCGGGGGATGAAGATGTACGACTATTGGAGCTTGGACTTGCCAGTGGACTTTCTGTGTTATACCCCCTCCGAATTTACAAGGGCAAAACAACAGGCTAGCATTGTCCGCGAGGCGATGAAGAAGGGTGTGCGTATCTGATGTCCTACGACTTTATCCTCATCGGCGCCACTGGCAGCCAAGGCCGGATCGTGGCCCAGGATCTTCTGGAGAAGGGCTACAAGGTGCTCTTGTGCGGCCGAAAAGAGTTCAAGGTCGCTCACTTGCTTAAGAAGTATAAGACAGCGGGCTTTCATTTTATTGAATTACGGGATCCCCATGACGGGCTCATGAAGCTGAAGTGGACAAGGGCTCCGGTGGTTATCAATTGCGCAGAAGGGGATTTCAACCTCAAGATCCAGAAATGGTGTCTTGCTCACGACAGGCATTATCTCGATCTGGGCTCTGATGTCGAGATGACAAGACAGCAGTTTGCCTTAGACTCCCAGTTCAAAAAGAAGAATCTGATCGCGATGACGGGCTGCGGTTCAGTGCCAGGTATTGGCAATGTCATGCTGCGTCACGCTTCTAAGCGCTTTGATCGTGTCCATTCCGCAAAAGCGGGCTTCTTTTGGAACGCCAACAAAGAGGTCTTTGTGGTTCCTTTCTCTATCGAGAGCATCATTGAGGAGTTCACCGAACAACCGACGATGGTGCATGACCATCATTTCACTAAAGTCCAGCCGCAGTCGCAGAAGCGTTTGACCGTCGTGCCGGGTATCGGCAAACAGATGATGTTCATGGTGAGGCACCCGGAGTACTACACCTTTTATCGCTACTTGCGCACAAAAGGCATCAAGAGTGTCTTCTTTTATGCGGGCTTCCCCGAGTTTTCCTATGATACGATCATGGGCTTCATCAAGGCGGGTTTGGGCTCAAAAGTTCCTTTTCCCGACGGTCACAAACCGATTAATCTCCTCACCCATGCCTTGCACGTGGCAAAGCCTCCGCGTGGTTACAAGGAGAAGGAGCGTCTTTGGGTGACTATTGAAGGCACAAGTGATGGCAAACCCATCGAAGTCACCATGGCGTGTATCGTTCCCACTCTAGATAGATTCAGAGACGCCGGTTGTAACATCGACACAGGTATTCCTTGTGCCTTGATGGCGCAGATGGTGCACAAAGGCGAGATTACCCAGCGAGGCTCAAAGAGTCCCGAGTTCTTTATTGAACCAGCGCCATTCTTCAAGTTGCTCTCCAAATATCAGATGATAGTCACGCAGGACGGAAGAAGGATTAATTAGGCCTCTGGGAACTCTTGTACTGTTGACGAGAAGCATTTTTATATCTACAGCACCGTTTATTTCCAATGTCAGGTTTCAGTTATCCTACAGTTGAGCATATTATCGCGTTTAATCATCTTGCTCTTGCGCTGATCAAGGTATAGACAATTGCGTTAATCGAGTTACGTCTACACGCAATTGTCTATCTGTGAATTGCACCTATTCATGTAACCTAATCAGTGCAATTCACTATAAAGAAGGCTGATAGACCTGAGGTTCTGAGTAAATCAAGATTGGTCGAGATCGTAGAGAAATGTCAGGACTCAAGGGGTGATCTCTATGACAAGGCTGCTGTTTTGTTGACGGGAATCATTAAGAGGCACCCATTCGCGAGCGGTAATAGGAGGACTGCTTTTATTGTGATGGTCGATTTCTTATGGGACAACAACAAGCATTGTGCGATCAAGGATGATCCGGAAAATGCCCGAGTCCTACTTGGAATACGTGAAGATTTTTATAGAGAGCTTTGAAAAAGCCTCCTTTTGGAGGCTTTTCAAAGCGATCTCTGAGAGGTTTGACTCTTATTTGATGGTTTTTCAAACCTCTCTATACTCTTGAAGAAATTAAGATGTGGGTCAAACATGGTAAAATACGTCCATTCAAAAGATAAGGAAGTCTATGAGGGACTTATTAGTGAGTTGGAGCACTTTCAAATACTGGCAAAACGCTATGAGAAATTGCTGCACGCGATTGGTCAGCTATAGTTTTTCATCATCGAGACACAGGTTATTTTCTCGGCATATTCTCGTCGATGATGGCCACGCGGTTCTCGTCGATGATGGAGACGGCGCCGTCATCGCCGATCAACATGAGTTGGCCTCGCTGGGGGACAAAGAGCGGGTCGATGATGCCGCGTCGGCCTCTTCGATCAATCCAGGTCCCTCCGGAGTGTCCGGCGCTGCGGGGCATGTTTTCGTCGATGATGGCCACCTGGTTCTCGTCGATGATGGCGACCCGTGATTGCCCATTGATGATGGCGATGCTGCCGAGTGGGGGGCGGAAATTCTCGTCGATGATGGCGCGCTTGCTTGTCGCTTGTCCTGAGAGGGAGTTGGTATCGTTGCTGAGCAAGAGCCCGACAAGGGCGACGAGCGCAACGATGAGGACGATGATGATGGGTTTTGCCATGGATGAAATCCATCCCAGAACAATATAAATAAACTAGGTACGGCATTCGTGACTCCTAGAATTGGGCTGGGATGTGTCATCCCGAAACTATGTCCCTATGGTAAGATAAGTCCGTGGATGAGACTCACCAGAGGGAAAATAATGGGACAAAATCAGCGAAAGTTATATAAATATTAGCATATTCTAATATGATCATGGATGATTTGTATAGACTGCATGCGGAGATGTGCAAGGTATTCTCAAACTCAACTCGGTTGGAGATCCTGAATCTGTTGCGGGATGGAGAATTGTCAGTTACGGAGCTTATAAATAAGACAGGTCTGAGCCAGGCGAATATTTCTCAGCACTTGGCCATTATGAAGTCTAAGGGGATTGTTGCTTCACGCAGGCGGGGGAAGAATATCTACTACTCACTTGAAAATCCGAAGATTATCAAGGCTTTTGACATCATTCGGGAGATCCTGACTGAAAAACTGAAGGAACATGGGAATATTGTCAAGAAATGGTGAGGTATTAAGAATGAAAAGAACGATATTTTCGGCGCTTATTGTCTTATTGTTAAGCTGGGGTTTAGTCAATGCCGTAACACAACAAGAACTCAACGATGCGAAAAGCCTGATTGATTCAAAAGCAGACTGCAAAAGTTTATCAAACTCTCAGTTGGAGATCATAGGCGAATATTACATGGAGCAAATGCATCCTGGAACAGCCCATGAACTTATGCATGAGATGATGGGGCTCACGGAAGGTTCTAAGGCTGAAGAGCAATTCCACATTAACCTGGCAAGAACTCTTTATTGTGGCGAATCGGGTGGAATGATGGGTGGAAGCATGGTGAACGTGATGATGGGAGGCGGAAATATGATGGGTAATTATCCAGGGGTTTACGGCTATGGCAATTATGGTTATTGGGATATCTTTCAGATATTGTTCCTCCTGGCTATTATCTTTTTAGTATGGTTTGTTTACAAATTTGTGACGAAGAAGAATTCATCCTCTGCGACACCACTGAACATTTTAAAGCAGCGGTTCGCCAAAGGCGAGATAACAAAAAAGCAGTTTGAAGCTATGAAAAAAGATATGGAGGACTGAGAGGTATGGACGAAAACAAGAACGTGTGGCTCTGGATAACGCTCGCGGCCGTACTGCTTCTATTCTTTGGCGGTTTTGGGATGGGCGGATATGGCATGATGGGATTCGGAATGGGTTTCGGCTTTCTCTTTATGATTCTGTTCTGGGGTGCGTTGATATGGTTGGTTATCACACTTGTTACTGCAGCTCAGTCAAGCAAGAAAGAAGATGATGCTTCGACAATATTAAAGAAGAGATATGCTTCAGGAGAACTCTCAAAAAAGCAGTATGACGAGATGAAAAAGGAATTGAGATGAGGCCTTTAAATATTACGAGACTGATCAATGGCGGGTTGTTGGTACTTGGCCTGCTCTTTTTCAAGCCGCTTGCTTACTTTATCGCGGTGATGATGATCATCGCAGGATTAACGAACTACTGCCTTATGGAGAGATTGTTACAAAGATTGGGTCTTAAAGATGGCTGCGTTATGAAGACATCTTGTGAGGTCGAGAAGCGTGGCTGAAAGACCAATTGAAGCCCAAAAAGCAGTCGAGCTCATTGAGTGTGGTGTTCAGTGTGTGAGCGAGGCAAGAGTGGTCTCTTCAGATACTTCGGCACTTGAGTGGGATCGCTTTATGCGCCTGAGCAGAACGGCTGAGGCCGTGAGAGCGTTGAAGTTGTCGGAAGGAACAATCGTTCTTGATGTGGGCGGTTTTGATGGCGCGTTTGCCCTCTTTGTTCCTGACCTTCGCGTTTGGGTTGTTGATCCGGTAACAACAGGCGGCAGCGGACTTGCGCTCCCCTTTCTAGATGGGCATTTCGATGTCGTTGTGAGCATTGATGCACTCGAGCACGTTCCGCGAGGGCAGCGCGAGCAGCTTTTGCACGAACTTGTGCGCGTGTGCCGCAAAAACTTGTTTATTAATTTTCCAGAAGCACGGAGCATGCCTGCTCAAAAACAGGTCTTGTCACTTGTGCAGAACAGATTTATCCAAGAGCACGTTGAATATAACTTGCCTCGTCGTGAAGAAACTATAGCGACCCTCAAGGGGTTATGCCCAAAAATCAAGATTAATGCCATAGGTCATACGAGCATCGCCGTGTGGGTGCCATGGTACGTGCTCTTCCATACAATGAAAGGGCGAGGCTTGTCGGTTTCTGCTTTTTTGAAGATCCGGGAAAATGAAGTGAATAGTGGACCTTTTCTGTATGATTTGCTCGAGTGTGATGTGAGGGGTGATGCAAGATGAATATTGGAATTATCTTGAATACAAATGACCTTGAGGAGGCATGGAATGCTTTTCGTTTTGGCGTGAAAGCGCTTGAAAAAGGACACACTGCAAGCATATTCTTGTTCAGTAAGGGTGTTGAGGTGGAAGCGATTGCGAGCGAAAAATTTGACATGGCCGGCATGATGCGAAAGTTTCGTGAGAACAAAGGCATTATCATGACATGCGGAACGTGTCTAAAGTCAAGGAACAAGCCGGGAACCGCACTCTGTCCAATCAACACGCTCGATGACCTGATGCAGTTGGTCGAGACCGCCGATAAGGTGATCTCCTTCGGATAATATGGCTTTCTCAGACGGTCTGAACAATTATGACTTTCTTGGATTCAGTCCAAGGTTTGCAGATTCTTGACCATATACGGTCCTTCCCGTCGATACCCTAGTTTAGCGTAGTACTCGCGCACGCCAATCCCAGAAATGACAACCATCTTCTTCTTTCCATCTCGTCGTGCGCGTGATTCGGCCTCAGCCATCAGCTTCTTTCCCAGTCCCTTGTGTTGCACAGATCCTTCAGCGCCAAGTGCGGTCGCCTGCCCGTACACATGCAATTCCCGGATCAATGCACTATCGGTAGTGATTTCGGTCCTCAGACTGCGTGGCGGATATCTCATCCTGCAAAATCCAAGGATAGCGTCATTTTTCTTATCTTCGTAGTGGAAGAAGAATTCAGTCCCGCCAGAAGAGTCATATTCATCGACGACAAGTTCAACCTGATCAGAGACCTCTCCCTTCGGTTCTCGACATCGGATACACCTACACTCTACAGGGAACTTCTTATCCATATGTTGGCGTAAATTGGTCATCTCCACACCAGCAGCCCATTGCGTCGTCGGGACGTCCCTATTGACCCTCAATATTCGACAATATTCAGGCACATCTTTCTTGAAGGTGGATATCCGAAGAGCAGCTTCATCTGCAGTGATGGGCACAAAAGTCCCACGTTGATACTCGATATAGAGTGGTGTTCCAGGTGCGACCATGCAGGGATAGATTTTCAACTGGTCGGGCTTGAGTCCAGCATCAGTAAACAATTGCCTCATGCCAGCAAGGTCGCGTTCCCTATCGGTAAGCGGCAAGCCAGGCATATAATGGGCAGTGATCTTGAACCCTAAATCTTTCAAAATCGCAAAGCACTCAAGGGTGTCAGCGAAGGTATGCCCTCGGTGGGTACGGTGCAAGACATCATCATACACACTCTGGACTCCGACTTCCACGCGGGTACATCCCAACCTCAGCATCTCATTACCATGCGATAACTTTCCCCAATCAGGTTTGGTCTCAATCGTCAACCCAACGCACCGGATTCGTGCAGTCTCATTGCGTTCTTGCTCAGTCTCAAGAGTCCGTTTCTCTTTGTTCTTCACCGCAAGCAATCGCTCGTGCACTCCAGCCATTCGTTGAGTATCTCCGATGGGGCCAGGCAGTGCAAACAAGGTCTTGAACTTCAGGACATCAAGGGATCCGTCAGCAGTAAAGAACAGTTCTCCGAAATCATTCAAACCAGAGAGTGCGTCACAAACAACCTCTTCCTGATAAGCTACATCCATCGCAGGAAAGGTCCCTCCTTGTAAAATCAGTTCAACTTTATCCTGCGCGTGCCCAAGCAGGGTATATTGTTCTAGACGATTCATCACAATCAGATAGGGATCATAGAGATTGCGCAGTGCTCGCATAGTAGAGGGCTCTCGCCCAGTATAGCTCTGAGGCACATCGCCGTACACCGAGCCAGGCCCTCCGGGACAAAAGGTGCACTTGCCATGAGGACAGGGTAGGGGCTTGGTCATCACAGCAATCGGAACGACTCCTGAAGCAGTGCGCACAGGCTTGCTCTGCAAAAAAGGCATCACGGCAGCACGTTGTTCATCAGGAGTGCGGATGAGGATGTCAATGTCAGTAGGAGGCCGTGCTATTTTGTACTTCTTGCAGAGCTGGTGCTTGAGGCTGCCCAGCCTATCCTTGTTGGGCGAGGAGGCGATGATTTCTTTGATTAATTCAGCGTAAAAATCTGCGTACATAGGGTTAGAAGAGTCTCAAGCCACTTAAAAATATGGTTCGATCGCTGAGCGAGGAGCATACCTTTAAATATAACTTATAGACTATAGCGCTATAGCATGAACACGACCATAGCAGTAAAAATGGAAACCTGGGACTTGCTCAAACACGTCAAAGAGGAAGTGAGGGCAGACACATTTGACGAGATCATA
Source organism: Candidatus Nanoarchaeia archaeon (assembly GCA_035289465.1). Classification (GTDB taxonomy): domain Archaea; phylum Nanobdellota; class Nanobdellia; order Woesearchaeales; family JAGWAF01; genus DATDXB01. The sequence goes on along the minus strand of DATDXB010000126.1, from coordinate 764 downwards.
CGTCTATTGATAGTCAATATGAAACAACCCAAACAATCGATGTTTGGCGCTCTGAAAGGGGTGAATGCTAAGTTTGAAAGGGAAGAGATCGACCGTTTTGATTGATAGTTGGGCCTGGATTGAATACTTTAAGGGAACCGGTCAAGGTCAGCAGGCAGCAGAGTACATAGACGGCGATGACGAGATACTCGTAAGTTCGGTGAACATTGCTGAGGTGTATCGCTTTCTTCTCGCAAACAAAAAAGAGGAAGCCGATCGTTTGATCCATTTCCTTAAACAACGCTCATTTGTTATAGATCTCACGGCAGAATTGGCTCAAGAAGCGGCAAGGATCAAGCATCATAAGAAGCATGGGATGGCAGACGCGATGGTCTTGGCCACAGCTCAGGCACATCACTCTTTGATTGTGACAGGCGATGATGATTTCAAAAAAGAGGCCAACGTGATCTATATTGGGGATTGAGACATCCCCTCGATGAAAGGAGGCGATTGCATACCGATGATACGAGTCGATTACCATCTTCACCCAAATATCCCTCGCTGGGGCAAGGGGGCTTGGATGCGCAGGTGGTGGCAGGCTATTGAGGCCAATCACCTTGATGCCATTGTGGTGACAGAACATAGTTATCGCGATCCACAAGCAGCGTATGACTTGATGCTCACGTATCAGCCTCTGGGCTCAAAGACGCATGTCTTTGCGGGAATTGAGGTCTTGACTGCTGAGGGTCTTGAGATCATCGTCTTTGCTAAGGATAGGAGCGTGT
>DATDXB010000125.1:0-3441 GCA_035289465.1 Candidatus Nanoarchaeia archaeon | reverse complement strand
GACATGGGCAAGGTTCATTTAGAAGAATTGGGTGATAACGTGAAAGGAAAGGGATTCCTTATGTTCATTCCTGATTCCCCACGTCCCAAAAAAGATATCAAAATGTAATTAAAAATTAGTCAGCGAAGCTGACTTTCTTGTCCGAAAAATCAGCTTCTCCCAGTCATTGGGGGTCATGTTGGTACTATCTTTGGCCGTGACGTATTCGAACGTGACTTCGGCGTTCTTCTTTACCTTTTCAATAGCAGGCTCGCATGCAGTCTGAAACACTGAGCTATCCTTTGGGGGAACTAGAACTATCTGGCCATCTCTCTCCTCAGGGACCTGCCCTATTGTCCCTCCATTATATAGGAATAATATCTTCTTACTTGCCATGTTACCCTCGTTAATTTGATCTAGTCGTAATTCATGCGGCGGACAGGATTGTGAACCACGCCAACCTGAGGGTTGTTTAGTTCAAATCCCTTCCCGTATTTCTTTGAATATGGTGCTTCGCACTCTTAATCTATGCGGCGGACAGGATTTGAACCTGCGTAGGCACTAAGCCAACGGTTTTTTCAGGGCCCCCGAAAATGAACCATTTTCATGGGCGCACTTGAGACCGTCCCGTTTGACCACTCCGGAACCGCCGCTCATTACATTCGCGTCGGTTCCGTCACCTCCAGGATACCTGGAGACTCCGGAACCGCTACTCGTTTCTCTCGCGTCGGTTCCGTGCCTCGAGGAAACCTCTCGGCTCCTGAACCGCCGTGCGTATAATTCGGTGCAATGGAGGTCTCTTTTAAACCTTGCCTTCAAGAATTAGTGAGACTCTAAGTCTCTTAGTTGTTCTTCAACTCGGGCCATAGCATCTTGGAGCGTCTCTAATTGGTCCTTTTGCTTTGGCGGAGCGGCTTCTTCTTTCTTTTTTGGTGCAGCGCCTTTATGAGCTGGATGGGGGGCGGATGGCTTCTTGGGTTGAGGTCTCACAACCTCTGCTTTGATGGTGGTCTTTGGAAGGGCTTGGCGCAACTTACGATTGAGCACCATTAATTCCTCCATCACCGTGCGCAACTCAAAGAGAGATTCAACTTTCGCTCGACGGATCTCGCGCTGGACCTCGTATCTCTTCAGAGACGTCAGTACATCACGAGCTCCCATCAACAGTTCTTTTCGCACTGTTGTAGGGTCTCTGATACCCACATAGAAAGGATCAGTCATGTTACCTCTGCTCAAAGAGTTTGCGATCAATATCCGTGACGCGCGTCTCGACGGCATCAAGCTCCTGTCTCCAGTGCTCCAAGGTCTGGTCTTCTTGACGCTTGAGTTCCGCAATCTTGCGCATGAGTTCGCGCGCCTTCTTGATCTTATCGTGCGTCAGATTGATGATATCGACGATATCTTTGTACTCGTCGATCTTGACATAGACTGGCATATTCTTCATTGGATTCACCCGAGCGCTTGTTGGCTCTTTGCGATCACTTGGTCGACATAGTTGAGCTTGCGCTCAATGTCTTCCACAGCTGATTTCCATTCTGAAGCGATCCGTTCCTCTGCATTCTTGATTTCTGCAAGACGAGCGAGGACATTCTCAGAATCTCCTAGCGTGCGCCTCACGTCGTTGATGCCTCCTAGGATCGCTTGATAATCATCGGTGCTGACAAACAACGGAGCCACAGGGTCTCGTCTTTGCAAGACTTCTGCCTCTGGGGATTGTTCTTCACCTTCAGGCAATTCGATATGGACTTCTTCAGGCTCTTCTCTTGTAGGTAATGGTGATTCTGCGACGAGAGGAGATTCTTGTTCTTGGAATTGAGGGAGGGGCTCTAAGGGCGCTGGAGGGGCCTCAATCTCGGGAAGCTCGGGTAAACCCTCTTGGACTGCGACCGGCGGAGGCGGCAAATCCATCGTTCTTGGTTTTTTGGTCTTAAAAACGCTCCATAGTCCCATTCGTCCAACCCCCAATACTGTGTTCTTTGTCCTCTTAACGTTATATAAACATTATGTACTATCTTGGAATAGTGACATCTGGGCTGAGATGTAGGCTATTGACGATGTTTCTTTGGAACCCTTCATGGCCCTAGACCCTTTCCTTGTCTGAGCAAGGATTTCGGCAGGATTGAAGATCTTCCGGCAATCATCACAGTAGCCATATAAACCTCCTCGGGAGTATAGGCTGGATGATACGAGCGATCCTAGCCTTGCTTTTGTCGGTCAACGCCGCCTGGGCTTGCCCTTCTCTTGAGATTGAACATCGTCTTTTACCCTCGACAATTGATATACGCCTCTCTGGGATGGATGATGATACTCAAGTCCTGGTTGAGATGCTTGCTGGAGACACGATCATCAGGCGTGCGGTGATCTCCAATGAATCGGTCTCCTTTTCTCGGCCTGCTCCTGGAGACTACAGGGTTCTGGCAAGCATCCTTTACCCTGCCTGCGAAGGACAGGTCTTTGAAGAACTCGTTATCGGAGAGCAGTCCACTGTGCACTATCGATCCTCCACCTTTCGACTCTGGCCTTTAAGCATCGCCTTGCTTCTCTTTAGCAGTACCCTCCTCTGCATAGCCCTCATTTTGCGACGCTAAGGCGTTTGAGGCTGACTTATGCTTCTATTAGTCCAGCTCTCCTTGCAAAAGTCAAGTTTTTTATATCAACCCGGGCTTGGCCAAGGCATGGAAACCCTCAGGGCCAAGGCCATCATCGAGATGCTTGGCGCTCCAAAGGAACATATCGCACAGGTGATCAAGGACTTTGTCGAGCGTAAACTCAAGGCCCCGGGCTCAAAATATGAGATCCTCTCAGCAGACTATTCAGAGCCCTCACCTCAAGGGAAACTCTTTGCAGCCTTTGTGGAACTTGATTTGAGCGTGCGCAAAGCCGATGATCTTTTGGACTTCTGCTTTGAGGCCATGCCCTCATCCATTGAGGTCTACCAGCCCGAAAAACTCAGCTGGGACCTCTCCACCATGAACCGCATGCTCAACGACCTCGCATCACGCATCCACCAAGCAGACACCATGCTCAAGACCGTGCGCAGCGAAAGCGTACTTCTCAACAAGAACTCCATTGAGCTCTTGCGTAACTTCGTGCGCTACCTCGTCAGAGAGGGGAATAACACCCTTGAAAAGATCAGCACGAAGATCGGTATCGGACAAGCAGAGCTCAAACCATTTCTTAATCGCATGATAGAAGAGAACGCCCTTTCCCTGGAAGGAGACCTCTACAAGATCCCATGACTGACGGCCTCGTTCGCAAAGTCGAATCTGTACTCTTTGGCGCAGGCAAACGCATGCCTTTAGCCCAAATCGCCCAGCTTTGCAAAATCAGCCCTGAAGAAGCAACAGTGGCCCTTGATGAATTGAAACGAGAATTCGAGGCCAAGGAGAGTTCGCTTCGTGTGGTCCACGATGGGGATTATTGGAAACTCACCATCCGTGAAGCCTATGCTGAGACCGTACA
>DATDXB010000124.1:0-4896 GCA_035289465.1 Candidatus Nanoarchaeia archaeon | reverse complement strand
AATAATCCTTTGGGCAGCCACCATAAAGTTGTCAAGAACCACGTTTGGCATCTTGATTTAATTGTTTGACCTCAGGCAATCACAAATCACAGATTAAGACGTGGTTCTTGAGCATGCTCACGATTCCCACCTCAACGTAATTCTTAGAACGCTTCGCTAATCTCGAGTGAATAAGTGATCGTGGGAATCGTGACATTTATAAAGCATCTCCTTGTTCTGAGCCATTGGTATGGCGAAAAAAGCGGTTCCTAAGGCAGAGACCCATAAAGAGAGCCCAAAAGGCGCAGAATCAAAGGGTCACCCCCAAGAATCAAGCTCACAACCTCAAGTCAATATCGGACTAGTCGGTCACGTCGATCATGGCAAGACCACCTTGGTCAAAGCGCTTTCTGGCAAATGGACGGACACCCACTCAGAAGAACTCAAGCGCGGCATCACCATCAAGCTCGGTTATGCTGACGCGATATTCCATAAATGTCCTAAGTGTCCAGAACCTGATTGCTTCTCTCTAAAGCCGACGTGCCCAAAATGCGGCGGCACCTCACCAGTGCATCGCGTCGTAAGCTTCGTCGACGCCCCTGGACACGAATCCTTGATGGCCACCATGCTCGCAGGAGCGACCATCCTTGATGGCGCATTACTGCTCATCTCTGCAAGCGAAGAATGCCCCCAACCACAGACCAGAGAACACCTCAAGGCCCTTGAGATCGTCGGCATCCAAAAAGTCATCGTCATCCAAAACAAAGTCGATGCAGTCAGCGAAGAACAAGCCACCAAGAATTACAACGAGATCAAGGACTTCCTCAAGAGCAGTCTTTACGAAAATGCGCCTATCGTCCCCATCTCAGCCATGCATGGCATCAATATCGACGCCCTTATCGGTACCATCGAAGAAGTCATCCCTACACCTATGCGAGATCCCAAAGCCGAGCCACTCTTTTTTGTCGCACGCAGTTTTGATATCAATCGACCAGGATCCGACCCCTTGACACTAAAAGGCGGTGTCCTTGGCGGCGCAGTCAAACAAGGGACTTTCGCTATAGGCGAAACCATCCAACTCGTCCCAGGATACGAAGTCGAAGAACGCAACAAAAAAGTCTGGAAACCCATCACCACCACTATCAAAGGATTGATGACCGGAGGCACCGCTGTTGATCGAATCCAGCCAGGAGGCTCTTGCGCCATCATGACTGAACTTGATCCTGCGATCGTCAAAGCTGATGCGCTGATTGGGGCGGTCGTAGGGCATCCTGGGAAACTTCCTCCAGTCCACAGCACCATAAAACTCAAGGCAGTCTTGCTTGAACGCATGGTCGGGTCAAAAGAGGAACTCAAAATCGACCCTGTGCGAAAGGCTGAAGTGCTCATGCTTAATGTGAATTCTGCTGCGACCGTTGGCGTTGTGAGTGATGTTTCTAAAAACATCGCTACGATTCCGCTTAAGCGTCCTATCTGCGCATACCCTGGCTCGCGTGTCACGATCTCACGGCGCGTCGAGAACCGATTCCGGCTTATAGGTTACGGGATTTTGCAGTGAATGTAGTCTGGCCTAATTGATCGATGATCTTCTTTAACGGCGCTGATCTAGCCACTGATTGATCAAACACTTTTGAGAAGACCTCTGTGGCGCTCCTGCCCTGGATGATCAGTCCTGTGACCACTTGCTCATGCCTGAGCGCAAGACCTACGCGATATTCATTGATGTCAATTTCTATAGGCTGATATTCTTCGGTGACAAAAACCTCAATAGTCTCTTTTGCGATACGGTCTTTGAGTTCCTCAAGATACGACTTCACATACGCTTTGCCGAATTCATCATCGAGCATCTTGAGCATATCCTCCCACGTCGAGCGCTCAAGCAAGACAGAAATCATCTTCTTCTCCTCAAAGGCATCTCTATAGGTCTTAAAACTCAAGTACACCGCACCGTAGTCGGTGAATGCGATAGTAGGCCTGCTCTTTTTGACCATGGTCCTTGTGGCAAGAAAGTCCTCCCACTTCAAGGGGTAGAGAGCTAAAGGAAAGGAGCCATGTGGGGGAACCACCTTGGTGAACTTTGACTCTGAGATCATGTCCAGATGCAATAGACTATATTTCTCCCTTGAATCAATGAGCTCAACCTGAGATTCTGTGCCTTGTCCTTTGAGGAGCTCTAAGACTCGCGCCCTTGAGTGCACTAATTGGTCAGAACGATGCTTGATGAAATTCGCAAGCGAACGATGGATATCCTTGATCTCGTAGAAATGAGGCTTTTTTGTGGTCTTTTCAAGGAGTTTTAGATCGACTAATTCATTGAGATAGGTATAGATCCGGCCTAAGGGGATCTTTGTCTGCTTTGAGAGCTGCTCTGCAGTCAAGGGCCAACGCTCTAAGGCCTTGATGATCTGCCCCTGCTTGTCTTTAAGACCAAAACCCTGCTTGAGTTCTTCTAAGGCTTTATCTAGGTCCATCCCTGTTGTTAGCTTGGCGGATATTTAAAATCTCCCACATTTCAACAAGAAGATGTGGGAAAGGTTTTTATATAAGGTTTAATATATCTACACGTTATGAGGGACCAGCTCCAGCGGATTCTGAAAGTACAAGCAATGGGAACCTCTACGCCCGCACAGCTCAACCGCATTGAGTACTCCCTACCCTACCGCGAGTTTAGCTTAATTGCGTGCTAAGAATACCCTACGGATGGCTCACCCCATCCTTCTTTTGGATTTTAAAAAACGTAGAAATGAAGCTTACTGTTCCCCTGGCTTTTTTGGGATCTTCAGTTTTAACGTAGGCCTCGGTTCTTGTTTTGCGGTGCCTCTTGGCACTTGAGAAAGCCTGCGCTCAAACTCTGCTCGTAGATTGTATCTCTGCAAGGTATCAGGCAATGTGCTGAGCGCAGACAAGAGATCTGCTCGTGAAGTAAAGGGGACCTTGCTCTGGACTAAGAGATCGAGGGTCGTGTAGGCGGCTTGGTAATTGACGCCTAAATCCGTTTTTTCTTCTTCTCCCACGAACTCGGTAAAACAAGGACCATGGTAGAGCTTCTGATCCTTTCCCACGACTAAGAGGTCCTTTGGCTCTGTGGAGAGCTCTGCTCGGCAACCACCGCAGGGGATGGTGGTGAGTTCACTGACCAGATGTGCTAGAGGATCTGATTCTTCTGCTCGGATATGTCCTGGCCAAATCGGCGCAGGGGTCCTTGGCACAGTGAACTGTTGTTCTACATCAGCAGGCACGTACCATACGGATTGGTCAGGAACAGGATTAGCCGCTTGAGGCTCTTGAACCGTAGGTGTTCTTTGCGGGCTTGTTGATAACATAAAGCCCAGCGCAGCGCCTAATCGTTGAGTGATTCCTCTACCGAGCTCTGAGACTCCACCAAAGAGATCGCCTAATCTTGGCAAGACGATGGTGGGCTTTGGCTTTTTTGCAAGAGCCTTAGGCGTGTAATTGGGGATCGCAGTGACTGAGCCTGCTCCACCAAAGGGCTCCATAATCGAGAGTCGACCGATCTGTTCTGGCGCTAAGGCCCTCTGTTGAGGTTCGTAGAGAACGGAGTAGACTCGTCCGGGCTCTAAGATCCGATCATAGGTAATGTCAATCGAAGTTTCCAGGCTTGTCTTTCCCGAATTCACCGTTGATCTGCGAGCGACAAAGTCCTCGACGATATCATGTGGGCCAAGAAGCGCGCTCACTATCCGATATGCACGAATATCTTTGACCTTCATAGGTCCATAAGGAACTGGCCTTTGAAGGTCCTCGACAGGTAGGATTATCGCATAAGGGCGAAACCCCGCGTTTGTTTGCAGAGTTTGCGCATCGATTCGAGGATAGCTTCCTTGTACCATGAGTTCATGAGTCTTTGGAAAATGACTGCGATCCATGCTACCTGATTCTAGATTTTGGAGAAATTCTCCAAAGTCCTGGATCGGCCCATTAGTCGATTGTTCCCACATCGCGCCATGGGACCCTCGGTCACCCAATCCCACAGAGACCACTGCGATAGGGGTCCCTCTACTATAGAATCGGCCAGTATCGACCCCTGTGATCAATTCCCCGTAGCCGACTGTGACTGGAGAATGAGGAGTGTCTGGCTTGTTAGGAATCTGACGCAAGACCTCTGGGATCCTCATCAAGTGCCAGCCATCTGAGAGCCATTTTGCCCTTCTGAGGGCGTCAGCCACAGGGTCTGCCCTATAGAGGTTCCCCGACATGGGCTGGTTATTAGGGTCTCCATCTCGAGGGATAGTGAAGTAGACCTGGATAGGATATGACATAGCATCTTTGGACCCCGTTGCCTTTTAAAGATCACGGAAGGGAAAGATTTATATATCTCATGAGATATATCATTTCGTTATGTCATTGACGATTGAATCTCAAACACGTAAGTGGGGCGACTCTCTTGCTATCATCATCCCTCGAGATGTCGTACGACAAGAAAGGCTCCGTATCAATGATACTGTGAGGCTTACGATTCACAAAACAGTTGACCTTTCCGATTTATTCGGGACGTGGAAGACCAAAAAGAACCCACAGGAGCTCAAGGATGAAGCACGAGAAGGCTGGGACTGAAACCCCTAAACTCTATTACGACACCTACGCCCTCTATGCGATAGCCATAGGAGACTCTGATTATAGGCCCTTTGCTAAAGATCATCAGATCGTCACAAGCTTGATGAATCTTTACGAGCTCTATCATTCGCTACTGCGTGATGGGCGAGAGGCTCTTGCCGAAGCTTACTTTGAACGCCTCGCACCGTGCTGTGTCGATATCACCACGGAAGCCATCCGCAAAGCATCGCGATTGCGCATCAAGGAAAGCAAACGCAAACTTTCCTATATCGACTGCTTAGGTTATGTCCTTGCCCAAGACAACGCAGTCATGTTTCTCACCGGAGACCAAGGATTTCAGGA
>DATDXB010000123.1:0-4514 GCA_035289465.1 Candidatus Nanoarchaeia archaeon | reverse complement strand
GGCCACCCATGTTGACAGCAGCAGTTCTCTGCGCCTGGACAGGTGGATGTGGATCCAGCTCCTGTAGCGCCTGTTGGCGTTCCAGATCCTGAGGGGCTTGGTGGCAAGATAGGCTGTGCTTTGATCTTGCGGATCTCCTTGGTCATTTCTTTGACCTTGTTGATCGCCGCGAGTTGGACGGGGGCTTGGCGCGCGATGGCATCCAAGTCGTCGTTGTTGTTGTCAAGTTCAGCGAGCTTTTGGATGACTTGATCCGCAGTCATACCGTAGCGGGTATAAATCATCTTAAGCACAGTAGTGTGCTTTCTGACTTCGATTGCGCGTAGTCTGATGAGTTCTCTGACGAGCTTGTCGGTTTGGCTCACAATCGAGTTGCGATCAGAGTCAGTCACCGTCGCAGGGGATAATGATCCTGCGCTATAGCTGGACTTAGAGAGTCCTGAGAGACTCAAGGTATTGGGTCCTGCGCTTTGAGTGAGCGCTCCATTGGCAAGAAGCACGCTGTTATTTGCGAATTTGAAGTAGGTGCCGCGCACGGTAGCGACCGTGTCGGGAGTCGCGACTTCGTAGTTTTCGACGCCCGTGATCTTTGCGAACTTATTCCACGTCGATCCTGAGGATTGGGTCACTTTAAGATTGCGTTGCTGCAGATTATTGATGGCGATTTCAGTATCGGGTTCCAATTGGACAAGGACGCTTTCATACAAGACAACAGTGGCGTCCCCATCGCTTCCGGTCTTGATCTTGTCGCCAAGACCAAGTTCCATATCAGCACTGACAGCGAGATAGCCCTTGCCTTGGTCCACTTGGACATTGCCCGAGGTATAGAGTAATTGGGCTGAGACAGTGGGTGAAGCGAAAACAGCATACACTCCGATGATGATGGCGAGAACGACAACGACTCCTCCGATGATGAAATAGTGGGTCTTATTCATAGATGTCAGGGCGCGAGAAATGAGTATTTAAGCGTTTGCGATTTAGTACTCTAAGGGGTCTATACGGCGAATACCTGAAAATCTATCAAAATCACTATCGGCGCTGATGATCTCATGAACGTTCTCAAGTTCCATTGATGCGAAATGGATGAGATCCGCTCCTGGTACAGAGTAGGAATATCCTGCTGCATGGGTGATCACAAATGGTGTGAGTTCTACCCAGGTGATAGGAAGGCTCAGGACCGCTTCGATATTGGCCCTGACATTGAGGGCTGGTTTGTCCATCTTAACGAGGGCCTTATTGATCTTTGCGAGCACGCCCAATAACTCGGAAAGGACGAGAATCGAACAGCACACTTCGAGCTTGAGGTCTTGGATATCTTGAAGAATCCGCTTACACGCCGACCCGTATTTCTCGTGACGCTCAAGAGCGTAGCCTAATACATTGGTATCAAGATACTTCATCGTTGTTCTCGGACTTCCCTGACCAGACGCACCATGTCTAAATCAAGGGTCACCTGACTGGTCAGGAATTTGACCGGATCCTTGATTTTCTTTGCAGCATCCACAATGACCATTCCTCGTACCACATGCCATTCCACTTCATTTCCGGCATCGACGTGAAGAACCTCACGCACTTCTTTAGGAATGGTGGTCTGGTACTTCTGAGTGATTGTGGTTCCCATGAAGTATTACTAGTAATACTAGTTAATAAAGTTTTCGGCCATACGACCTAGAATCGACGATAAGGTATGCGTTCAATAGAATATCGTCCGAGTTCGATGGTGGGGCTGGATATCCCTTGACAGATCAGGCTTCATGGCCCAAATAAGGTGATCCAGATCAACGGCAGTGATGGTTCGTCCTAACTTTGCGAGTTCTTGACGCAAGAGATCAACGACAACGATAGTACCTGCCCTGATTTGGATCTCATCATTAGACCCAGACGGAATCTCCTTAAGATTATCAACTTTATGAGCTAGTTCGGCAGAGTATTCCATCACTCCAAAATGCCTAAGGAATTGAGGGATCTTGTAGTCTGCAAGAGCCGCGAGTTTATCAAGATCAGTGAATCGGCCCAAGGTCCCACCTTCAAAGACTTGATTCAGCTGAAGACAGAGCAGTTGCGCTCGTTTGTAGAAGAATACATCGCTATCGTGATACTTCGCGACATCGTTAAAGCAAGAAAAATGTTCTGCCACTAAAGCCACAAGATTAACTGCGCTGTGCTTCGCTTGTTTGATAAGATTGCCGAATCTTCCCTCAAAGTGTTCGATCAATGTCTTACCCACTTGTCGGAGATTCTCAAGGCGTCGTTCAAGCAGAGGCATTTCCCCCTGGCCACGGAAGATGCGTTTCATGTCGTCCATTGTCAACTGAGAAAGAGTCGATGCGTCCCAGACAGCCAGTCCCTCATCAACGGCTCGTTTCATGCAGAGTTGCATCGCAAGCGCCACAGTATAGGTTTTTCCTGCGATAACGACAGCCCACTTAGGTTCTCCCCAGAAACAGAAATTTATGGAAGTCAAAGCCAAGATGTAGTTCGCAGTCTTATCTGGGTCGCCCAAGGAAATGAGAGTAGAATCATGGTGGAGAGGTCTGCTTAAGATTTGTTGGGCGAAATGGAGAAGATTAGGCATATTGATGCACACATCCGGAGCATGGTCCATCACCTGTTGTGCAGATGATAACACAGATGCCCGATGAGTCATCTCACACCTTGATCCTGCCTTGTTGCCAGTCCATGAGGATCGCTTTGGCGGCTCGCACGACATCGGGGACTCCGCCTTTGAGCAGGTAATTGCGCTTGACTGCAAATTCCTCCAGGGATTCTATCTTATAGTGGTTCTCAAGCACGCCTGGGAATTTCTCAAAGATCAGGTCGACATAATAGTCCGGGTCTTCGGCCTTGGTGTAGTCGATTGCGGAAACGAGGATATGATCTGAGTCTTCGACAGGAGGGAACACTCCAGGGGTATCAAATAGGAAAATATTGGCTGTCAATCGCACCCTGCGCATTGCTCGCGTATGTCCGCTTGTGGGTGAGACTGGGGCTGCTCCGCGACCACAAAGAGCATTGATGATGGAGCTCTTGCCGGTGTTAGGGTATCCGACGACACCTACCGTGTTTTCCTTATGCTGTTGGCAATACTGTTTGATGAGATCACGCAAGATCCCAGTGCCTTGTCGTTTTGTGGCAGAGATCTCGACACGGGGCTGTAGGCCTTTGATTTTTTTCTTGATGGAATGGCTTTCGACTAAGTCGACTTTGTTGATGACATAGATGAGTTTTTTGCCGGCTTTGAGGATCTTTTCCTCTAGCTTGCTGCTTCTGGTCTCATCGATGAAACGGGCGTCGAGGACCTCGAGCACGATATCTGAGTAACCAATGACTTTATTGACGATAGTGAAAAACCTGACCATTGCAAGTTAAGCAGAGCCCACCTTTTTAAAGGCGTCTGTGTATTTCAACGCCCATGAAGGCGATCATCGAACATCTTGAGCCCGAACTTTACGAGTGGTGCCTGTTAGAATATGCCCACATATCGTTTCGCTTAGGCAAAGAAAACATTGTCTTCACCAATGTTCCAAAGAAGGACCACGCCAAACTCTCTCACTTAGGTAATGTCGAAGAGAAGAGCGTCCTCGCTCTTGCTCAATCATTAGGTAGTCTCTGTGTGCTTGATCCCAAGGAGAAGCAATGCCTCTCTCCATCAGACAAAGGTACATTCGATTTTTTCGTCTTTGGAGGTATCTTAGGGGATCACCCCATGAAAGGGCGCACTGAAAAGCATTTCGCTCCTCTCAAAGCCTTACGTCGCTCATTGGGCAATGTGCAGATGTCGACGGATACAGCAGCGATTGTGTGCCACAAGATTATCGACGGCGCCCTGCCCTTTAGCAAACTCGAATTCCAAGACGGTATTGAAATCCCTCTTGAAGAAGGGTTCTCCAATGTGTTCCCTTATCGTTATTTGCTTGAGGATGGCAAGATCGTGCTCACGCCGGGATTGATTGAGCTCTTGAAGAAGGAAATGGACGAGTCTGATTCTGACTTCTAAGGAAATCGATAGTGATATTCACCAATTGATCCGTATCCCTTACAGGCGACAAGCTATTTCTGAATGCTGCAGAGCCCTCAAATGATCGCGTCACGTGTTGTGATTGCCTCAAGATTCTTCCCCGATCAAAGAGATCCAGTTTTTTCGCATAATCGACATATTTGAGGAATGCCTCGATACGCTCCTCGATAGTAGAGGGTACTTCAGGCCGAGTCCCACCATGCGCAAGATACTCCGTGATCCTCTTGAAGATGAGAGGGTCGCCGATCGCTGCCCGTCCGATCATCACACCATCACATCCGGTCGTGCGCATCATCTCAAGCGCATCTTTTCCGGAACGTATATCTCCGTTGCCGATCACAGGGATCTTGACTGCTTTCTTGACAGCGGCGATCACTACCCAATCAGCCTTTCCCGAGTATCCTTGTGCGCGGGTGCGGGGATGGACAGTGACAGCCGCTCCTCCTGCGCGTTCGATTGCTTGCGCTATTTTCACGGCATCGGCGTCAGAATCAAA
>DATDXB010000122.1:0-5176 GCA_035289465.1 Candidatus Nanoarchaeia archaeon | reverse complement strand
TCGCTGTCTCAAGTTCTCTTGCTGCACGGTGGGCCTTGTTCACGTCCTTGGTGAAGACCGCTGCAGAAAGACCATACTGTACACCATTCGCTATCTTTATGGCGTCATCAAATGATTCTGCTTTGATGATTGAAACAACTGGGCCGAAAATCTCCTCTTGAGCGACCACATGATGAGGCTTGACATTGGTGAGCACTGTCGGCTCAAAGAAGAAACCCTTCTTTGAGTTCATCCGCTTCCCGCCGCAGGCAATGGTCACCTTGTCCTGGGTCTTTGCGGTAGTGATATAGCGCTCCACTCGCTTGAGTTGGTCCTCGTTGACCAGGGGACCCATCATATTTTTTGGGTTGAGGCCATCGCCGACTTTCAGATTCTTGACGATATCGACAAAACCCTTGACGAATCGATCATGGACATTCTTGTGGACGATGATTCTTGAGCCAGCGGTGCAACGCTGTCCTGAAGTGCCATATCCGGACCAGACTGCGCCTTCGATCGCGAGAGGAAGATCGGCATCCTCATCGACGATCACACAATTCTTGCCGCCTAATTCTAAGCAATGTTTCTTGAGCGACCTTCCTGCAATCTCACCGACCTTTCTGCCGACAGCTGTCGAACCCGTGAAACTGATGCCATTGATACCAGGATGGGCGATGAGCGCGTCTCCAGCCTCTGAGCCCGAACCAAGGATAAGGTTAAGGACACCTGGAGGCAGGCCTGCTTCTTCACAACACTTGACAAGTTCATGACCGCATGCCGCTGTGTATTGTGATGGTTTGAAGACCACCGTGTTGCCTGCGACTAATGCAGGGAAAATCTTCCAGCACGGAATCGCTATGGGAAAATTCCAGGGGGTGATAAGAGCGAAGACACCAACAGGCATCCGCACTGAGACGATGTCCTTATTGGGCATCTCCGACATGAACGTTTGACCATGCATCCTTCTGCCTTCTCCCGCCATCAAGATGCCGATGTCAATCGCTTCCTGAACATCGCCTAAGGATTCGGTGAGGACCTTTCCCATCTCCTGAGTCATCAAGATGGCCAGCTCTTTTTTCCTGCGCTTGATGATCTCGACTGCTTTGAAGAGGAAATCCGCACGAACTGGAGCGGGCGTGAGACGCCAGGATGGGCATGATTTTTGCGCTGCGGCGACGGCCTGATCCACTTCTGCACGGCCTGAACCTGTGAATGATGAGACCACTTGCTCTGTGGAAGGATTGATTGATTGAAGTGAGGGACCTCTTTGGGGAGCTACCCACTTGCCACCGATGTAGTTTTTCAGACGAAGAGACATGGCATTTTTCGGGCAAACAGCGTATAAATATGTTACCCCTTGGGAGACTCGCCCTATCGGCGATAAGTATATAAACGACCAAGAGGGATTGGTGCCTATGCAGGCCGCATTCTTGTACACGCTTGGAAGTGTGATTGTTGTCAGCATGGTCTCACTCCTTGGAGCCCTCGCGCTCTCCATCCAAAAGAAACTCTTACACCGCCTCTTGCTGGTACTTGTCAGTTTTTCTGCCGCCGCGCTACTTGGCGATGTGTTCTTTCACTTGCTTCCCGAACTTGCTGAAGACGTGGGATTTGGCCCGGAAATATCGGTATGGATCCTTCTTGGAATCATCGCCTTTTTCCTTGTCGAAAAATTCATCTGCTGGCACCACTGCCACACCACAGAATCATGCGATGAACACGCCCATGGAGGCAAGACATCAAAAAACGAGCACCACGCACTACATCGATTCGGACATACCATCCTGTTCGGTGATGTCTTGCACAACTTCATGGATGGACTCGTCATCGCGGGCAGTTATCTGGTGAGCATCCCTGTCGGTATCGCAACGACCATCGCCGTAGTCTTACATGAGATCCCCCAGGAACTCGGGGACTTCGGAGTGCTTGTGCACGCAGGACACTCGACAGGAAGAGCCTTGTCCTTGAACTTCATCACCGCATTATCTGCAGTAGTAGGTGGTGTTATCGGACTCTTCCTTGGCAATGTCATCGAAGGCTTCTTGCCCGCAATCATCGCCTTTACCGCTGGTAGTTTCATCTATATCGCCGCAGCCGATTTGATCCCTGAACTGCACAAAGAAGCACGCGTGTGGCCCTCTGTGCTGCAATTCGCAGGATTCTTGATGGGACTGCTTGCGATGTACGGGCTACTCTTTCTTGATTGAGACCACATAGAATATCTCATTGTCTGTCTCGATAGTCTGATATGTCCAGCCTTTAGAATCCAAGATATCCGTGAACCACTTACGCTTGGTACGCATCTCTGGACCACCCAAGGTCTTCGTGGCAAAGGAGATGATGAGGTGTTTGGCATCGATTGAGGCGAAGAGATCCCTTGCTATGCCTCGCTTCTCGTTCTCTAAGACATCGATGAGTTTGAAAAGGAAACAGACATCTGCTTTTGGGAATTCCCTTGCTGTAAGGAGGTCTGCGCGCTCGACTGAACCCTTGAGGCCCACGATGTCGAAATATCTCGTGAGGATGTCCACATCCCCAGGGGCCCATTCCCTGGCGTTGTAGGTCGGGGCTTTAAGATCCATGAATGGATAGGACATCGGATTCAACCCGCAACCCAAGTCCAGGATGGATTTTGGCTTGCCTGTGATTGTAAAGATGTCTTTGTAGATGGAATCGTAATCCTTGAGACGTTCGGCGGTGGAACGGTGGGATGCTAATAAGAGACTGTGAAGGTCCAACGACTCTTGAGAATCAAGAGATTTCTTCTTGAGGACTTTTTGGAGCTCATCAAGAAGCTTATCGATCTTTCTGCCCTTGTTGAGCTTGAACATGCCATAGCGTGTGCGGAGCTCTGCTCTTACTTTCTTGATAAGGTTCCTTACCGCACTTGACTTGAGGAGATGTTTGGGGTTTTCTTGGGATTGGAGAACTTTTGTAGTTTGGGTATCCATGACCTCTTCAAGAAGAGGGGCGACTTGGTCTGCTGAGACCGCTCTGAGCTCTGCTTTCTTGAGAATCTCTGCGATGAGGATGTCCCTGTTCTTCTTAGTAAGATCCATACTAGTGATGGCCCTCCAGAGGTATAAAAACCATGGCCCTGCAAAGTGTTATAAAATCTAGATTCGCCTAAAACATCATGACCAAGAAAGGCAACCATCAAATCGCAATCATCAGCATCATAGCTTTGCTTGCGCTTCTAGCCATCACCTTACTCATCAACCACTCCATCGGCAATCAAATCACTGGAGCTGTCCACTTCTCAGAACCCACTTTCTGCGAGTATGATACGACCACGGAGTCGAC
Organism: Candidatus Nanoarchaeia archaeon; assembly: GCA_035289465.1. Lineage (GTDB taxonomy): Archaea > Nanobdellota > Nanobdellia > Woesearchaeales > JAGWAF01 > DATDXB01. The sequence continues at coordinate 1,894 of DATDXB010000122.1, read as the reverse complement.
TCACCTAGAATGCGCCTGTGGAAGGGCACAATCATCAAGATCCGGCAAGGCCCTAAGGCTCGCCGATATGCGAGGAAAAATCGCAGAGGTCAACGGTGATTGGTGCCTGCTCCAAGACCAACGGGAATTATGCATGGAACTCTGCTCGTGGTCCACGCTTGCTTTGCGGAGCAAAGGGTATGTCGAAGCCCCAGGACGACATGTGGGGACAGCCAAGATCCTCACTATTGAAGATCTTGGTCGGGCAGTTTACTACCCAGGACATTCGATGCGAGCACGAGAAGGGGCGTATACCTATATTTCTGGCCGCTAAGTGAGGAAGAAGAACAGTACGGGTATCACCAAGCAGCCCATCGCCACACTCTTTCTGACGCCCAACAATTGAGGAAGCATGCCGACTGCTGTTGAGATGATGAGGATGATGAAACCTCGCCAACCGCTAATGATCGTGGTGAGCAGGACTAAGAGGATAAGGACTGCCCAGGATACTGCTTGATATGGAACTCGATTCATCACTTCTATCGTGATTCTTGCGAGACCCAACGTAAGGATAGTGGCAAGACCTGCGACGATGAGGCCTGATACGACTAATATCATAAGGATGTCTGCAGAGACGAATTCTTTGAGCGCGACCACCGCGCCGTTTCTTGCCTTGTCTAAGACCGCCCATGTCGCTAATGAGAAGAGATAATTCAGTGTGTTGATGCCGCCGACTGCGACCATGAAGGCATGCGGTTCTTTCTTTGGAAGCACGGCCTTTGCAGCCATCGTCGCTTGCGAAGTGCCAAGACCTGGGAGGAGGGATGCTATCGCCCCTGCGCAGATACTTGCGATGAGGGTTCTCGCCCAGGTCATGAAACCTAAATGTTCTGGCTCTCCGATACGCTGGGGAAACATCACGACGCCGTCGATGATCCCTAAGAGCAAGGCGCTGACACCAAAGAGACCCGATAGCAGGGGCAGGAGGGGTTGTTGGAGATTGGGAAAGGAGAGGACCAGCGAGCCTAAGATCCCTGAGAAGATGAAGATGATCGCGGCCCAGAAACGCTTGTTGTTATCTTCTTCGGTGATGATGAAATAGAGACAGACCGCGAGTAAGAGCCAGCCGATGTAGGGCGTTATGGGTTCGTAGATGATGGGAAATACGAGCATGATGAGTGGGAGTGCTAGTGTTCCTATAGCAAGACCCATCTGAGCCCCCATTGTGGCGAGTCTCACTGCTTCATAGCCTTCACCATCAATGACCATCTGCTGTGCCGGTAAGATGAGTTCCGCGGTGTCGGGATTGGGAGCGCCTAATAACGTGGATGGAATGGCGTCGACAAAAGTGTGGGTGATCGCTACTGAGAAGAGGAAGATGGCTAGGGAGACTGGGGAGAGATGCGTGAGGAGCAATGGTGCAGAGGATGTCATCAAGGCCGCCACTAAATTGATGTGGATTCCAGGGGTGATGCCTGTGAATGTGCCGATGATGAGACCTGCTATCAGAGCGAGGAGTTCGATGAGCATTGAAGGCTGATTGTAAAGAGGGTTCTTATGCGCTTAGGTGCAAAGTCCGGAAATCTTACGGATCATTTCTTCACCGCAATGAGTTCGACGGTGAACTCTTTGACGATGTTGTTGAGAAACGTCGACACAATCTCCCTTGATTTGAGCTGACAGAAAGGGACAGGGATATTGGGGATGATCCTGCCGATACCTGTAGGTTTTGAAGTCATCTTGACCTGCTTGAGATTCGCCTTCGAGAAATAATTCGTGCGATACTTATTGTCCACCAGGCTCTTGAAGGTGGCATAATTATACCCCCTCTTGTGATCGATATGACCCAGCCATTCAGCTCCATACGGCACACTGATGATGACCTTGCCATCGGGTTTTGCGATACGATAGAGCT
>DATDXB010000121.1:0-3626 GCA_035289465.1 Candidatus Nanoarchaeia archaeon | reverse complement strand
AATACCGCGACATGAAAGGACAAACGGACTTCCAAATCGTTACGAACACACAAATTCAGAAGAATATCGTCGATAAAATAGGACTCTCCAAATACCTCCCCATGGTCACAACAAACCAAAAAATGAGTTCATAAACCTAGGCTGTAACGATGCCTAAATATTCCTTGATTTTCTTGCCCTCTATTGACGGTGTCGTGGTCACGATCATGGTGTGGTTCCTCCTTGATTATTGTCGGAATTATTCAGCGTATTTCTCCAATGAGAACTTTGAACTATCATTCTGGACTCAAAGTTCTCAAGGAGCGCTTTAAATACGTTATTCAAAGCGCTCCATACTCAATTGCCCTTTTCTTGTGCCCTTTGGTATGGGTTCTTCAGGGGATTCCACTTGGTCCTTTATCTTTTTTGCCGTCTCCTTGCCGATGAGCTGTTCTAGAGTTGTTAGAGAGGCTGTCCTGATGTCGCCTAAGTCCTTTATCTTGTTATTGAAGAGCTTTCTTGCCCTGACTCTTCCTATTCCTCTGAGTTTTATGAGGGCGATGAGCTCCTCTTTGATACCATGCTCTATTCTGATTCTCGTCTTATTGATGTGCTTGATGAGGTCTCTTAATTCCAAGACTTGTGATAGTTCCACTAAGGTGCCTAAGAGCCAGTCAGCGATGCCCAGTTTTGCCCTGGATTCACCTGGTCTGACATCAAAGGTCTCCATCAAGACGACATCATCTTTCTCTTCTATCCAGTCCCTAAACATCAATGCTGTCTTTGTGGCCTGCAGGTAATCCTCAAAGTCGGGCTCATAGACTGAGGGTTCGTTCTCAAGGACATACGGTTGGTATCTGAGCGCTTCTTCTTGCAAGATGTCCCATTCCTTGACTTTGATGGACAAGAGGGGACGCATCTCTAAAGTGTTTGCGACTAAATGCAGGAAGGAGAAGTCATTGATGCCATTGCTCTTTTCTGCTGATTGGGTCTGGGCTCTTCTTAAGGCGACGACGAAATTTCTTGCAGTGTAAGGATCTAAGTAGAGTTCCGCGACTCTTTTTCCTAAGGGCGTCGCTGTATAGATCTCATTGAGCATCTCATCACCAGAGACAAAGTCTGACGCCTGCCCCCCTTGAGGTGATCTTAAGAATTCCCAATCGACTAATTGTTTGAGGGTCTTGGTGATCTTGAAACCCAACTCACCCATGTCGTGGTATTGGTGAGCCCAGAAGGTCTTGCTGAAAAACTCAAGGATCTGGTCTTGGGACCTGACGACATTTGCGGCGATGAGGCTGAGGAGATACGTTCTGAGGACAGGCTCCACTGCCAGTTTGGAATAGATTGATTCGGGCTCGCCCTGGATGAACTTGCGCTTGATCTCTTCTGCTTCTCCCTCTGATTTGGCTATGGTGATACCTTGGCCATGCGTGTCAAAACTGGGTCTACCTGCCCTGCCCACCATTTGCAAGTATTCAAGGACTTGGATATAGGCCATGCCTAATCTACCGCTGTACCGTTTGAGGTCGCGGATGATGGCGCGGTAAGCGGGAAGGTCAATGCCCATTGCCAAGGTTGGCGTGGAGCATATGATTCTTACCGCGCCTGACCTGAAAGCGTCTTCTACCAGCGTTTTCTGCGAGCTATGCAAACCTGCGTGGTGAAAGGCGATTCCTTTTTCCAAACACTCCGCTAAACGCTCACACTGAGGTGTCGGCCTGGATAGTGCCTTGAGCGCTTGGCTTGCCAAATCCTTATGCGCTGCCAAGGAGACCTTGACTTTTTTTGCGATCTCCTCGGCCTGCTTCTCTGCCCCTCTCTTTGACGAGACAAACACCAATGCCTGCTTGTTCTTCTCTAGAGTATCTAAAGCCACATTGACTGTGGGGTCAGAAGAAGGCTGTTTGATCTCAAGGATAGGGGGCATAGGGTAGACTATCACTTAATCTCTTAAAAAGCTTGGTGCTGACTCATGATTTCTTAGATACACGCGCTATCAATTTTTCATCTTCTTTGACGCTTCTTTCTAGACTCCGAATATCCTCCTCAGGAGGAAGCTCTTCGGGTTTGATCCCCCGTTTGGACAATAATCTACGGACATCGGTATTATTTCGCCCATGCTCTTTGGTGATCTGAGGTTCATTGTGCAGGTCATCTCTTCGGACACTAAAATTCGTGATCTCTGTCGCCAAGTTCTTCGCCGTTATAGTTATAGTGGGAAGAAAATCTGCCAGGGGGCGGACCTCTGGGATCTTCAACTTCCGTTTCATCTGAGACGTCGTGAACCCTCCAAAAAGAGCGCTATCCCCCTTGCTCCTTATCCTCGCGAACCCCTCATCATCAACCCCTCGCTCGAAAATCAGGATCGAAAGCTCCGTCTCTGAAGCAGCCAATTTCTTGCGCGCTTCGAGACGTTCGATCAGCATGATCCTTTTTTCGATAAGCTCCTGCTTCCTTGTCTGCACCGCGAAATAGCTTTGCGCGAACGCTATCTGCTCTTTTTTTGGATCACCATTCTGTGCGATAAGGTAGCACCCATAGCGAGTCAGCATGATATCCTCGATCTGGCGAACGGCCTCTGAACCTATTTCGACCATTTTGCTGACATCGGCAAAATGGTCTTTGATTGCCTCTCCGGAATTCTTGGCAGAAACTTTCGCTTTCTCAATGACATTGAGAAAATTTCCCCACTTGTCATATTCAAGCAAGCGCTGAAGGTCCCTTGCGAACCAGAATTCTAGCTCCCCCTCTTTATGGGCGCAATCCTCAAATGCTATCCTTAAACTGGATATGATCTTTTTTTCCATGATCTTATTCCACTGCTTTACTTGTAGATTGTGATAATCAGTCAAGTGTCCTTTTAAGCATTGTGGGGGTGCATGGCCAGTGTTTCTTGAATATGTCTTCGAATCTCTAAATCTATTTTAAGGGGCTTAACACAGCACCAGCATGGCAAAGCGTATCGCCTATGTCAACAATCAGATCATCTTGGACATCCCTGCACTACAGGCCTCAGCCCGAGAATCCCGCGTTAAAAAATCACTGCTCGCGCTCCTCACGCAAGAACACGATTTTGCAAAACGGCATAAAGAACATGCTTACCAGCAGGGGCTTGACGATAACGATGGAGATGGTATGGGAGCAGGATTCTGTAAGATGGGTGCTAATCTCAAGACCCAAGAAGCAGTGCTTGGAATCCTTGCGCCGCTTGTTCCAACAGATGATGGGGTCTACACTGCCTTTTGGGAGACAGCCCTGGGAACACATTCTAACATACGCAATCTGAGCTATGGCGCCATTGATACCCTCTCTGCAATGACATCGCGAAAAGAAGACCTTCTCACAAAGGCCCGCGACCCTCGTAACAAGATCTATGAGCGAACGTGCGCGTACACTATTCTATGTCTCCCTCACCTTCCTGGCGAGCAAGGCGTCGCGCTTCTTGAAGAAATCGCCCAAGACCAATGTGTCCAAAACCTTTACCAGAGAAACAAGGAACTCTCCCCTGATGCTGTCCACGAACTTGAAATCCTAAGAATCCAAAAAATACGCGGGAAAGGGTCCACACAAAGAGCCGTTGATGAAGCACAACGACGCATGCACCTTGCGGTCTTTGACGTTGTTTGGCATGCCGTACAGCATTCCCC
>DATDXB010000120.1:0-4912 GCA_035289465.1 Candidatus Nanoarchaeia archaeon | reverse complement strand
CAACAAAATCACCATGATGGACTTTTAGGGTGAGCCCTTTTAACGCATGGACCACCGTCTCACCCATCTGATAGGTCTTCCAGACATCCTTGAGTTCTATCAATGGTTTCATTGGAGCCTCTTGAGATCCTTTGCCGCTTTTGAGAGGATGATCTTGACCTTCTTGGCGTTTTTTTGAAGGCTCTTACTCGCATACATCCTGAAGACCTCTTGTTTGAGTTCCTCGACTTCCTTCTTGATCTGGTGCATGGCCCCACTAAATGGCGCCGCTTCTTTACCCATCTGCTTGATCATCTGGATCTTATCCTCTACATTCTCCTCAAAGAGCAAGCCACAGAGACGGACATTACGTTCCATGCCCTTGAACAGTTCATCTTTGGTCTTGATGAGGCGCTTGAGCTCTGTCTTGCCTTTTGAGGTGAGCTCGTAGAGAATCCTTCTACCTTCTGATTGTTTCTTGATCAGACCGCTGTGGGTGAGTTCATCTAAAAGAGGGTAGACTGAGCCAGGTGATGGCTTTTGACCTAGTTTTTCCTCAACGGCATTCATCAGGTCATAACCAGAGCACTTGGTCTGCTCGATCTGCTTTAAGATGATGAACTTTAATTGTCCTCTCATATCGGTACCGATATATCGGAAGCGATAGGTCTATTTAAGTGTTTCGTGACTCTACTGGTTCCGATATGCTTAAAATCCAGAAGATATTGAATACTGGTTTGAGTCTGAATTCTTTGAATAATCGATATCGGACCATTAGGTATTTAAAGTTTCTATGGCTTGGACTATTATGCAACGTCGTCTTCCACTCTATTTGGCTACTCTGGCAGGTCTTGGGTGCGCCGCTAGTTTGCAGTCGTCATATAGCCCGGTTGCTGACCGAGCATACAGTGACCTCTGTAGCTCAGCCTATCTCACATCATCAGGGAGATTAGATTTTCGCGTTCTTGACGGATCTTTAGCCCCTATCACTTCAGCAAGCCCATCTCCTCCTCTCACCATTATGGTTAGTCAACGAGCTGACAAGAATGCTGATGGCATAGTTACAGAGCAAGAGGTCATGGAACTGAGTAGGCATGTTCTCTGGTTTAATGAAGAAATGGATTATCACAGGCAACGAGCAGTAGCTTGTTTTCAAGATTCAGAGCCTAATCTCCCTCAAGGTTGGAATGATCCTGCTCGGTGGCGCGCGCTCAGGCGCCAGCTAGAATACTTAATTGAACACCCACGACCTCTTATCCATATTGTTTGGAAAGAAAATGTCCCGCTGGAGGATCCTTTTCTTGAAGAGCGATTGAGGAGACTCAATAACTCATCTGCTGCTCCTTCTGTACGTACCTTGGCACAGATCCGAGAGTATGGTAATGCACAGGGTTATTTTGTTACGGCAAACTTTAGTGATGAAACCAGGGCCCCGAGGATTATTCTTGTAGGTGATAGGCATACTAGTCGGGAGGATGAAGATTTTCATCTCTTATCCTATCTAGCCCAGCCAGGAACCACTACACTTCTAGAGGCTCTTGATAGTTATGAAACGGAGCGCGTCTTACTTTATAATCTAGAATCTTATGATTCTGACCAGGCGGCGACCAAACTCATCGTAAAAGCCCTTCTTGAAGATGGGAGAGAAAATGTGAGGATTCTAGGTCTTGACAATAGCGATAATCGGTATTCGGGTTACTACTTGATGGCTGTTCACGCTTCGCTATCCCTTTATCTCCATCATCGCCATCAATCCCTGGGATTTAGTAGTGATCCTCTTTTTAATGAAATGTTGGAAACTGCGCGAACATTGTCCCGCGTGGTGTTCGAGGGATATACGTTGAACCTCAGAGACCAGGGCTTTGTCGCTTCACTGAATCAATCTTTAGCATCCCCTTCATTACAAACAATCGTATTTTGCGGGGATCTTCACGCCAGAAGAGGTACTCCACTTCATAGATTTATTGACGACAATGAATTTCCTGCAGTGTATATACGCAGTGGGTTGGAACCTGATGAGGACTCAAGGTCCTATGAATTTTCCTTATATAGGTATGCAATCCGACTTTCTGATTCTGGGTGGCTCAATGGTTGTACGCCTCAACACGCCTTTGTTGATCTTGAAACCCTATTTCGTGAAGGTTCGCCTCGCGAAATACGAGGATTTTAGAAGAAGAATCGAATGGGACCGCTGGGATTTGAACCCAGATTCCTACCACCCCAAGGTAGAATGTTAACCAAGTTGCACTACGGCCCCGAATGAGCACTCTTGTTCGATGTTTGCTTTTAAAGACTTCGGTCAGGATTCACTCTTCTCTTCTCCTGAAAAGAGAGTCGACTTGGCGTGTAGAGGGGGAAATCAATAATGCATCGAAGTCGACGAATGCGTGGTAAGGAGAGACATCATCCGGCAATAAGCTCATTCCTCTCTCAACTATATCAAAGAAATAATCTACTCCCCCTCCAACTATAGGATTTGAACCCCCTGGAGGACTTATGAGGACATAACGGTACCTAGTTTGATTTAGGAAACCAGGAAGGGGTGAATCGTCCTCAAGATGATCGATCCCACAGAAGAGTACTATTGGGCGACGAGAGGGTGCGGTGGTCAGTTCTTGCCTCAGAGTATCGATAAATTGTTCATCTCTTAAGGACAGCACATAGATCGGATATAGAGCGCCCATCTCCCCTAAGCAGGCTATTATCTCCTTGGAGATATCATCGCCTGGGTATCCATACAACTCGGCACTGGAGGCATAGATCGAAATAAGCGATCCATATACACTCAGTAGGTAGATGCTGAAGTTATGAAGATCCTCAGATTCCATTCCCCTCAATCTAATATTTTTTCGCTCTTCACTGAGAACTATCGTATCAATAAATCTTCGGTGGGAGCGATTTGATGGTGATTCCAAAAGACGGGCCGTCACTTGTTGAGGTGACCAATTTGCTGGTGCGCCTTCGAATAAGACAGTACTCCCTGATACACTGAGATAGGCCAGGATATCTGCATCATCCGACTCGTGACTGGTGTGGACGTCCCCTACTAAGATGACATCGGGGGGTAGATTTGGCTCGTCGAAGCTTGAGCGTATTCCATATCCTCTTGCGCCCGTAAAATCCCTAATGTTTTGGAGCGTAGGTGGTGACTGGACTTCTGTTGGGTCTTGCAGTCCAGCAAGTCTTTGTTCAAGTATTGGATCTTGTTCCGATTGAGCTTCTTGTTCTGTCGAATTGGATGTGAACAAAACTCTACGTGTTCCTCTCAATCGAGAGATATTCCCTCTCAATATGCGCCATCGAGCAGGATCATTCCATCCTGGCGGAATATCGATATGATCTTGGTTAAAGCAGGATCTTAGTCCAGACCTACCCATTTCCACAAGAGAATGCCACCTGAGAACGCTTTGATAGAACCCCATCACTTCTGGTTCAGAGATCACTCCATCCTGGTTATGGTCCTGTAGTGAGGTCAACTGCCGTTCTATTGCCCTAACATCTCGATCCGAAGTTATAGGTGCTAGCTGTCCAGCCTCGAAGTTAAAGGTCACTCTGCCTTGTGATGTCAAGTATGCTGAATCGGCCAAGAGATCTGATGTCGCTCTTGCGACGGGGGTATATGGTCTATTTGGAGATATAGCCGTACATCCTAGAAGTCCCAACATACCTGCTAGAGCAAACTTTCCCCTGCGCATGCCAGTCCAAACCCCTGATTGTTTAAAAAGATGCAGATTGTATCAGGTCCAGTTCATTTTTTATATCCTTGTTCGATTATCCTCTCGTGGAAAAACGCCAAAAGATCGTTGTCCTTGGTCTTGTCCAGAATGATCGCGGTGAAGTCCTGCTTTCCCAGCGTTTTGAACCCAAACTCCCTGGAGCGCATCTGAAATGGCAATTGCCAGGCGGGACCAATGACTTTGGAGAGTCTCTTGAGGAGACTGCGCGACGGGAATTGCTTGAGGAAACAGGATTGACGGTTGAAATTGGCACTCTTCTGCCTAAATCCATTCACAAGAATTGGCAATATCCTACGCACGTTCAGCACACTCTCGTATTTTGCTATATTTGTAGTTCACCTAAGGGAGAATTGAAGAATGATGATTCCAAAGCCTCGCAAATCAAATGGGTCCCCTTAGATGAAGCACTCCAATTAGACCTTCTTGATGGTGTCTTTGATTTCCTTCAACTTCACAAGGAGAACAGCACACGATGACAACTCTTCACGTCATCGTCGAACCAGGCGCAAACGGCATGCTTTCTGCTGAAGTCATGGGATTGAATGTGCGTGTGCAAGGCAGGGATAAAGAAGAGATCGCGCATAAACTGAAACTGGTCCTGAAAGAGAAATTACGCGATGGACAAGAACTCAAGATGTTCTTCTCGATGCATCCGTGTTGAACCTCAGGATTTATATCCCTCAAAGTCACATCTTTCACCTATGAAACGAATCACGAAACCTTGTCTGCCTCAAGAAAAGAAGTATATCTTCACCGAAGGAATCAACTACTTCAAGACAGGCAAGGGTTCCATCTGGGGACCTGGCGATAAAGAGACTGTCGATCTTCTCAAAAGAATCGACATCCATGGAAAATGGTTAAACTTAGCCGCAGGCGATGAAGGATATACATCCAATTTATTGGAGAAGGTAGATTCTGTTGTAGCTTCTGATATTGATGAAAGCGCACTAAGTAAATTATGGCACAATATGCCGTTACGGTATCGATCAAAATTAGAGACAAAAGTATTTGATATGACAAAGAAATTTCCTTTCCCTGACAACTCATTTGATGGCGTATTTTGTACAGGAGTTCTACATCTTTTTCCAAAGAAGATCCTAAAAGCCATATTCTCAGAAATCAACAGAGTATTAAAACCTCATGGGAAAGTCATTATCGACTTTCCCACAGATATACATCGGACCGATCTTGACGGC
>DATDXB010000119.1:0-5317 GCA_035289465.1 Candidatus Nanoarchaeia archaeon | reverse complement strand
CGCAACAAGTCGACGAGTATATTCGTGTCGACGAGCATTAATCCACCTGTCGTTTGCGCCAGCCAGCCCGGACTCTGCGTTCATAGTCAAGACCAGTCTCCTTAAGGCCTGACCACAGCCCTGCCGCCTTGCGGATGATATCTTTATCCATTTTGACAAGGTCGATACGACTCCCATCGTTCACAAACAGGACAGTGTCCCCTACATGGAGATTCATGATACCTCGGATGTCCTTGGGCAGGGTGACCTGGAAGTTCCTCGTGATTTTGGAGATTCCCATAGTAATTATTACTAGGATATCATAGTATAAATATCTTACGGATTCTCAGCAGCATGAGATTGATATGATCAAATCCAATCTTGATGTCTATAGAGAAACAGTGAAACGAGTGGTGGAATGGCTTAGACTTCCTTGACCTTGCCTTCCAGGATATCCCTAATGCCGCTAGCGATGTCGTGGAGGAGTTCCTGGTCTACCTTTTGCATTTTCTTGAGTTTAAGGTATTCTTCCTTAGGGATACAGATTGTTTCAGGCATGGTAGTCAAGGTGATTTCAACACTTTTAAACCATCGCACAATCAACGTCAAGCCACCAAAGGACATAGGTCGGGGCTGAAGTGGGATCAAATTATTGTTCAATCCGTAGATGGTAGGTCTCGTCTGCTAAGAATTAAGAGGTCTTCTTTATAAGAGGTTTATTCTTTCTTTTTGTGTCCAAGCCTTTTGCGTCCTTCCGACTCCGCTAAGAAGTTATCACGTGAAACAACACTTTTACCAAGCTTTTGTTCAATGTCTTTTCGTGTTGAGCCTGCAACATCTCCGCCATCTTTAGCATCCATTTTCAAGTGCGGGAATTCTTTGGAATCCCTGTCTCGTGTGAATCTTGTGGTTGTCGCTTCTCCAAGCATGGTGAGGATGAGTTCTATGTCATCCATGTGATCTCTGAGATTTTCTTTGTGCAACCCTTTGAATTGTTTGTATTCGCTTGGAGTCATGCCGAATGTAGCTTTAGTTATGCTCAGAAATTCGTAAAATTTCTGGCATGCCAAAAACCTACTGGTTTTTGAGCATCTCTGCAGTCAGAATCGCGTATTCTTTCTCTGTTTGCAGGCCTCTCTTGCCCCATTCATCAGTAAGCTCGTCTCTTACTGCTATTCCCCTAACCCTTTTCTCTATCCATTCTTCAGAATATCCTTTGGATTTGAAGAGTTCTTTCATGCGTTTCTGGGCTAATTCGGGATTTTCAATCTCTTTGACCCGCTCATGACCGACTTGGGCAAGCCATTGCTTGAAAGGCTCTGCCTTCTTGGAGGGTATAGATTGAATAATTCTGAAGAGGGACTTGGTATTGGCACAGTCGGTATCTCTTAGTTTACCATCTTCTGCTGGTAATTTCAACTGTACCCAAATTGGGGACAGTTCAAGAACAATGAATTCTCGGTCCTTAACCTTACCCCAATACTGTCTAGGCGTAGGACTTTCGGCGAGAACGGCTACGACATCAACAATAGAGTAAAACCATTCGTTATTATACCAGATTCTCCTGATTTTCTTATCTTGGAAGACGACAAGAGCCCTATCTTGTTCCATCCTAGCTCATTAGATAACAGTCTATATGAACCTTACGCGTACGTGGGTGTCCAGTGATACAAGACTCGTAGGGGATGTCATCGCACAATCAGTGTCAGCGGCACCTTAGTCATCAAATACGGCTGCACACCAGTATTAACTGCAATCACATACACCAACTCATCGCCAGAATAGCCTGGTGAAGGCACCACAATAAGTCCGTCGTTATCGACTTGCACATCGACGTGTAAGGAGCGTGTCGCAAGAAGAGTCAGATCATCAGCATTGATGCCAAAGTAGGTCCCCAACTCAATCCTTCGTGGTCCAAAGACCTCAAAGGTGGAAGGTCCAGTATACGAAGGAGTGGTCTGTTCGAGCACAGCAAGGCCTGATATTGAAGGATTGAGCACAAGCGTCACTCCAGCAAGCAAAACAAGCGCTGACGCTAAAATCAAGGTCACAAAGGCGCTCTTGGAGATGGGTTCGTGTTGATTCTGTGCATTGATGATGTCATAGATCTCCTCAAGGCCATGGTGCGCGATCTGTTTGTGAAGGGTGGGGATGTTCTGGGTATTGATCTCTTGGTAGAGTCGGAGCATGGTGGTGTAGGCTTCATGCGCTGCGTCGTGTTTGCGGGCGCGCACAAATCCGCGTGCGGCGATATATTGGTCGGAGAATTGTGCGATGAGGACTTGGGCTGATGCGGGGATTTTTTGGGCGGAGAGAGCTTCAGCGAATTGATCGACGAGTGGCTTATCGACAAGGAGTTCTGGAGGGGGGTCGTTAGTTTCCTGGTTCTGTTGCACGGGAGGGACTCTTTCTTGCGCAGGTGCATCAATCGTACCTTGGGGTTCAGGTGTAGACTTAGTCGGACTTCCCCGGTCAAGCGCGGACAAGTCTTCAGCGAGTACGTCTTGTTCGGTCATCGGACATCGCGTTACGTTTTGTTCAAGTATAATGGGTTGAGAACCGTACAACTTAGATTTCAGCTCATCGATATACTTCTGCACGTCTTCAATAGGAGCGGCGTCAGAAGGGGCATTCTCAGGAAGCGGGCTCTTCAAAAAAAATGAATCTGGGACAGCTTGGGGCGCTTTCTCTCGTCGTGCCATCGCTAGATGCCCGGGGATTTCTTATTTAAATCTTGTCGTGGGCCTTTCTTCAAAGTCGGACATCACCATTAAATATGGAGTGAATGACAAAGTGAGCCATGTCTGCAGAACTCATCTTGCGTATCGGGTTAGGCATCATGCCGCTGGCCTTTGGAATAGACCAGTTGAGGGATTTCCGCCCCTGGCAAGCGTTTGTCCCGTCCAGCCTCACCTGGATCCAATGGCCATCAAAGAAAGCCTTCTGGACATCACATGCCTTAATTAACATCGCCTTGGGCTTAGTGCTCCTCTCTGGATTTCAGACCCGGATCGCAGCCCTCGTCACTGCCGCATGGCTGGGCATCATCGCTCTGGTCACCGTATCGACGGATTGGAGAGTGGCGGTGAGAGACGCAGCCTTGTGTCTTGCTGCCATCGCGCTCGGCCTGCTTTGAAGAAAGTTACGGGATTAAGGGGTCCTCAAAGAAGTTTCACGACGATGCAGGCGACCCGACAAAGAAAGTTTCTGACTTTGGAGAGACCCTTCGCCCATTAGGATTATACGAGAGTTCGCTCACTGATTGGTTATAGTGGAGTCTGTTGATGGTGCGAGCAAGGCGACCGTCCAGTCGATGGATGGTCACAAATGGCAGAGACGTAAGGGCAGGCGTCTGGGGGACCGTATCGGTGAAATGGATCATCTCTAGTCCGTATTCATTGTGAGCCTTGATGAGCCGAGGGACATGTTGTGGGCGCAATTTAGCGTGGGAGATGAGCATATGGATCTCAGCGACCTCATAACGCGTGTGGATTTCTCGTGCGGCATTATTAAGAGAAGTCATCGTGACGGTCTCATCGTCGGCAAGGATAGCGACGCGCTTGCCTTCCACTTTGCCGATGATGCCCAGCATCTCAGCTTGCTCTGCCTTCTGGCGGAACTTGTTGGCGATGGCATAGTCGACATTGAGGCCTTGGGCGAGGTGGATGGTGAGTTTTGCCCCTCCCGCATCCGTCGATACGACGCAGACGTCATCCATGCGATTATTACCTTTGATCCGTCCAGCGATGTCAAGGAAGAGGTCAAGGCCATTGAGGGCGGTGTAGCGCATGCGGGGTTCGTAGAACCCACGTATCGATTCTGAGTGGGGGTGGTAGGTGAGGATTCCATTCGCTCCAGCCTCGACAAAGAAGTCAGCCGCAAGTTTTGCGATGGTCGCTTCGCGTTTAAACGTCGTAGGTTTGTCCTGGCGTGAATAGGGTAGGTATGGGACCACTGCGGTGACGTTTTTTGCGCCATTGACCTTGAGGGCGCGTATCATCTGGTAGAGTTGCATCAGGTTTTCATTGACGAGGTTGCCTGAGGCGACATCATGCACAGTCGAGAATACGTAGACGTTTGATCCGGCGACGTGATAGGGCAGCTAAGGTCCAGTCTCGCTATCTTCAAAAAGGCGGATGAGTTTTTTATCGTCTTTATCCGGATCTTTTGAATCGACGACGTCTCCCTTGGCCTCATTGAGCAAGGGGACCTCTTTGAGTTGGCTTCCACTCTCGCGGAGATGTTTTTCATAGGATTTCTTGACGCGTTCAGCAAGGTCGATGCCATCATTGCATCCGACAAAGAGGATCCATCCGTTGGGGCCGTGGAGTTGCCGTTTCTTGATTTCCCCGTCAAAAATCTCTGGTGAGATGAACCTATCGGCTCGCATACTGCGTCGCAATAAGGGAGATTATAAGAATTTTTCCATATCGAATTTGAGTATTACAGATACTCTCGAACCCACTTCTCAAACTCTTCGCGAGTCACCTTCAGTTATTTCTTGATGATTCGCGTCAAAAGTCCAGTACCGATTTCTTCTCCAGCATGAACGGGGACGGAAACAATCTGTCCATCTGGCTTTCTGAGGATGTGATGACTTCCTTCTATGCGTACGAGGCTGTACCCTGTCTTAGTGAGGAGTTTGATGAGCTCCTTGCCAGTGAGGCGTGGTAGCCTGCCCACAAGTTAAACCTCGACGGCTGTCATCTCGACAAATTTCTGTTTAGGGAGGTCATCGTTTGATTCTTGTATAACAACCAAATATCCCTTAATAGCTTCCTTAATACGATCAAGAAGCTCTTTCTTGGTCTTGGCTTGGGTATAACAGCCAGGGAGCTCTGCTACCTCTGCGACGAACCAGCCCTCTTCATCTTGTTCAACTAGGACGTTGTACTTAGCCATACTAGTCTCTTAGATTCCAGTTTTTATAAATCCTGCGCTTAATGGGCCGGTAAGGAAGACAACTCTGTTTTCTTCTCTTCAGCCTTCTTCTCAGAAGGCGGAGGGATCAAAGCGGCTTCGTCGCCCTTTAACACCTTCAAGTTGATCTGCACGATCTTGTCGTGGATGGTGTTGCCTGCGACAGAGCGCTTCATGCGGCAGCCGTGGCTCTTTAATCTCTTGCGAAAGCCGACGCCTGAGCCTTCGACAGCGAGGATCTTTTGTCTGCGGGTGCCTGGGAGGTCGTTTCTCATCGGAAAGCCGCAGTTGTCTGAGCCTCCGGTGATGACGAACTCGTAGCCGCCCATGCCGATCAAATCGCCTGACACGGTATCGCCGAGTTTCTTGTCCAAGAAGGTGAGAGATTCTGGGTCTTTGACTTCTCTTTGTACGCACT
>DATDXB010000118.1:0-7815 GCA_035289465.1 Candidatus Nanoarchaeia archaeon | reverse complement strand
GTCGCTTGCTTCGCGTCATGAGTTTATAGGCATCTTCTGTGATTGTTAACGTCTTTGTAACCATAAGTACACGTACGTGTACACGTATATTTAACCCTTTCGGACTTTGAGGTCTATCTCGGGAGTTCTAAGGAAAGTAATTTATACTTAGGCATACTCTATAAACGTAGGTTGATAACATATGTTGGACATTAGGTATCAAGGATTGCGCTTGATCCCTTCGCGTTCGGCGATGCGTGAGATGATGAAACTTGGTCTTGCCATTGAGGATTGTAAGGCCATGTTGGAGCAGGGCAATGATGCGCCACGAAAGAGATGGCAGATTGTGAGGAGAAGTGGCTCAACGTGGGCAAGAAGACCTACAATGTCGTTGTGGTGAAGTCATTCAATCATTTTTACAACGAAGAGGTCTATCTCATCACTCACGTAGGAAGATTTTCAAGAAAGGGGGTATGACATGAAGTCGATGAAATGCGTGTGCGGTGCTGTGGCAGAGCATGCTGATAATCTGAAGTTCAATAATGTAAGCATCGATGGTTGGGTATGCAAGTCCTGCGGAGAAGTGTTCTATAATCCTGAGAAGGCAGAACAGATCCTCATGCTCAACAAACTAAGGAAGATGAAGTATCATCTGAAGTTGAGTCAGGTCAAGAGCAATCTCATCGTCAGGATCCCCAAGGAGCTTGGAGAGGCATTGAACCTCAAGAAGGGCGGCGAGATTGAGTTGGGGCTTCGCAACAGCGACGAAATCGTGCTCCATACGATGAAGTCACGAAACTGATCATCTCACTTCACGTGGAATCTACGTGTAAATCACTTTCGCGCGTAGCTGTCCAGTAAAGGAACAATTAAATATCCTGCACTCTGACCCAAGGCATCTTAATCGTGGAGGTTACCAGATGAAATCATATCTTGCGTTGTTTTGTGCGCTCCTGCTCATCGCAGGCTGTGCGCAAGCCCCGGCCCCTGCGCCAGAGGCTCTCAAAATGACAAAGTATACGGTCGGTTCAGTCTTGCCCCTCACCGGTGATGGTGCGGTCTACGGTCTACCTGTGCAAAAAGTGATCGAGCAAGCTACAAAGGATCTCAATGCCAAGTGGGCTTCTGAGAACAAGGAGCTTGAAGTTGTGTTTGACGACGGCAAGTGTAACTCTAAGGATGCCTTGACGGCAACCCAAAACCTGGTTAATCTTAAGGGAATTAAAGTAATGGTTGGATATGCATGCTCGAGCGAAGGTCTTGGTTCTGCTTCATTTAATGAGGAGAACAAAGTAGTGACATTGAGTCCGTTGACCTCAAGTCCGGACATCACAAATGCAGGTGACTACTATTTCCGCAACTACCCTTCTGACACAGGTCAAGTGGCTGTTCTCGCAAAGGAATTGGCGAAGAAGAACTACAAAAATGTGGCCATCATCTCCGAGAACACTGACTATGCTCAAGCCTTGCGAAAGGGATATCTCGCGGCACTAAAGGACCAAAATGTCCAGATTGTCACGGATGAGGTTGTCCAACCTAATGCAAAAGATCTCAGGACTGAGCTCTTGAAGGTCCGTGACAGCGAGCCTGAAGCGATCATCTTCTTGCCGCAGACAATTCCGATGGGAGTCACCATGGGTAAGCAGTTTGCCGAATTCGGGGTTCAAGCTGAGCTGTATTCAAATGAGGTTATGATTACTCCTGAATCAACTAAGGATCTCCCGAAAGAACTCAATGGCATGATCGGACCTCAACTTAAGTTTGAAGAGAATGACGCTTTCAAGCAGTTGAGGTCGCAGACGGGCTGTGATTTGGGTGCATACTGTGTCGTTACTTACGACGCGGTCTTCTTGATGGGAGAAGTCCTCTTGCAGTGCGGCGACAAAGACTCTGATTGCGTCAAACAGGCCTTGTACAACACCAATGCCTGGAAGGGACCCTTGGGCGGACCCTACTCCTTTGACGACAATGGCGATGTCGCTGGTAACTTCGAATTGTTTGAAGTCCAAGACGGCGCGTCCAAGAAGATCCAGGGTTAGACCCCTTTTTTGTTATTTTTCGATAGAATGACGCTTCAAGGCACTGTCTCAGGAGCTAGAAGAGGGTGGCTTAGACAGATATTCTCGCCCGACATGTTTATATGCTACTCTTATTTGTAGATGCTCATGCAAGACCGAATCATCGTTGACCATGAGATACTGGCTGGTAAGCCCATAATTCGGGGAACGCGAATTTCTGTAGAATTCATTCTTGAGCTTCTTTCTTCAGGGATGAGTCTAGAAGATATTTGCAGAGAATACCCTCATCTTAAGCGAGAAGATGTTCTCGCCGCTCTGAACTATGCCACTCGTGTTTTACGACATGAAGAAGTCTACCCCACGGCCCAGATGGCATGAAGATCTTAACCGATGAAAATGTAGCCTCTTTCGTGGTACGAGAGTTAAGAAAAATAGGTATCGACGTAAAAGATGTCAAAGAGCAAAAACTCTTTAGCGCTTCTGATCAGGAGATTCTACGACATGCTCAAACTGAGAAGCGGATCCTCGTCACGCATGACAAAGACTTTATTCACTTAACATCCAGTAAGAAAGGCGATCACAAAGGAGTAATCCTTCTGCGCTTGTTAGACCAATGCCCTTCAAATGTCGCAGAGGTCTTACTGCGTTTTCTGGCTTCAGACATGGACAAGAATCTGTCGAATTCAGTAGTAGTCGTCTCCGAGTTTAAAATAACAGTCCACCGAGAATTCTGAGATGCGGGAAAATGCGCAATTCTCCCTATCTTGTCTTAGGCAAGCATTATACGACACCCCAAAAATGGAAGGGTCCGATCGGCGGTCCCTACTCCTTTGATGACAATGGCGATGTCGCTGGTAACTTCGAGCTCTTTGAAGTCCAAGACGGTGCCATCCAGAAGATCCAGGGATAATTTTTATTTTTTTTGCAGTTCCAATTTAAAGGACCATTCGAATCTTTTTTAACGATATCGTCAGAAAAGTAACGATGCTCAAGGTCATAATTAATAAACCCCTCTTGTGGTAACCTCGCCAATGGCAATCCTCGCCCAGCTCACGGCAAACGGCATCATCGCGGGCTCGATTTATGCCTTGGTCGCGTGTGGGTTCTCGCTGATTTTCACCACCACGAGATTTATCCATTTCGCGCATGGTGTGGCTGTGGCTGCAGGAGCTTATCTCTTGTTAGCATTGTTCTCGTCACTGCATCTTCCTTTTATAGTGGCCGTTGTGGGCACGCTCATCCTTTCAGCGGCTCTTGGCGTTCTGATGCACAGGGGTATCTATGTCCCCTTGCAGAACCGCAAGGCTTCAAGTGTCGTCCTCCTCATCTCATCGTTAGGTATTCTCATTTTTGGCGAGAATCTGATCCAACTCCTCTTCGGCGCAAACGTGAGAACAATAGGCTATCTCCCTGCGTCAAGAGGTATGGATATCATAGGTGCCATCATCACCCCTCTTCAACTCACGATCATCATCATATCGATAATCCTCCTCGCCTTGCTCTTTGTCTTGATGTACAAAACAAATGTCGGCAGGAATCTGAGAGCGGTTGCAGACAACAAAGAACTCGCCGCAATCATCGGCATCAACCACAGAAAAGTCACCACGATCGCGTTTGCCCTAGGCACAATGCTCGCAGGTGTCGCAGGCATCCTCATCGGCCTTGAGCAGAATTTAGAACCAACTATGGGTACGCGACTCATGCTCAAGGGCTTCACTGGCGCAGTCGTGGGTGGTGTCTCCTCAGTGCCAGCGTCGATTCTCGGCAGTTACATCCTGGGATTAGTCGAGAACTTCGGCATCTGGTACTTGCCTTCAGGATACAAAGATGCGATAGCGTTCGTTCTTCTTTTCCTTTTCTTACTCGTCAAACCAGCAGGACTTTTCGGCAAGGACAAGGGGGTGAAGGGATGATTGAGGCATATCTGATCCATTTAGCCATCTTGATCGCGATCTATATCGTCTTAGCAGTCTCCTTAGACTTGGCGTTAGGGTACACCGGTCTCCTGAACCTAGGTCACGTCGCCTTCTTTGGCATCGGAGCCTACACCTCAGCGCTTCTCACCAAATCAGGAGTCCCATTCCCCATCGCATTCATCGCCGCAGGCCTCTTGGCCTCGGTCTTTGGCGCGCTCTTGGTCTGGGCCACAAGAAAGCTCAAAGGTGACTATCTTGCTTTAGCCACTATGGGCTTTAGTTTTGTAGTCTATTCTGTGCTCCTCAACTGGACAAGTCTCACCAGAGGTCCGCTCGGTATTCCAGGCATAACAAAACCGTCCATATTTGGCATGGCGATCTCAGCCAACTGGCAATACCTGATCTTTGCGGGGATCGTTGCAGTGATCGTCGTCCTCTTCTCACGCCGTCTTGTATCTTCGCCTTTTGGTCGCCTCATGCAAGCGGTCAGAGACGATGAACTCGGCCTCAAAGTCCTGGGCAAGGATACATTCAAGATCAAGGCAAAGGCGATGATGATTTCAGCGGCGATGGCAGGCATCGCAGGGTCCTTGTTCGCCCACTACATCACCTACATCGACCCCTCATCCTTTTATCTCAATGACATCATCTTGCTCCTCACTATCATCATCGTCGGAGGCATCGCTTCAGTCAAGGGCGCAGTCATGGGCACCATAGTCATCTTGCTTATCCCTGAGGCGCTCAGATTCGTCGCTCTCCCAGGATCGATCCTTGGTCCTGTGCGCCAGATGATCTATTCTCTGGTGCTCATCCTGATCTTGCTTTACAGGCCGCGTGGATTGTTTGGAAAGGTGGATCTCTCATGATCTTAGATATCAAGAACATCACAGTGGCTTTTGGTGGTATTGTCGCGCTCAATAAATGCTCGTGTAAAATCCAGAAAAGCAAAATAACGGCGATCATCGGCCCCAATGGTTCGGGTAAGTCGACATTATTTAATGTCATTTCCGGCCTTATCCCTCCTGATGAGGGCTCAATTAGGTTTGAACATACAGACATAACAAAGAATAAAGAACACAAGATCGCGCGTTTGGGTATCTCAAGGACGTTTCAGGATGTCCGCCTCTTCAAAAATCTCTCAATTAAGGATCACTTGGAGATTGCCATGTCGACTTCAGATGAGAAGCTTCTCCCCAGCCTTAAGGATGGCAAGCCGGATAACACAAAAGAAATCCATCATCTCCTTGGCCTAGTGGGCCTCAAAAAACCCTTGAACACCGTCGCCATTGAACTCTCTTACGGTCAGCGCAAACTCCTTGATCTTGCCGTGGCTTTAGCAAAACCTCACTCAGTAATTATGCTCGATGAGCCTGTCGCGGGAGTCAATCCTCAGCTCAGAAAAGACATAAAGGAAGTCCTAAGAAAACTCAATAAACAAGGGGAGACCATCCTGGTCATCGAGCATGACATGAACTTTGTCATGGATCTTGCAGAGCACATCATCGTGATGGATGAAGGCAAAGTATTAGTCGAAGGCACTCCCGAGAAGGTCAGAAAAGATAAGCGTGTGCTGGAGGCCTATCTTGGTGAATAAGCCTTTGGCGAGTAAAGGATCATTGCTCAGGATCAATGACTTACACGCAGGTTATGGTGAGCTCCAGATCCTCAAAGGTGTTTCCTTAGAGGTCAAGCCTGGCGAGATTGTGGCCCTCATCGGCCCTAATGGTGCGGGTAAGAGCACGGTCATCAAGTCGATCTACAATATCGCTGACGTCGATAAGGGGAGCATTGACTTGCAGGGAAAAGACATCACAGGCCTTAAGACTCACCAATTGCTTGAGGAAGGTGTCAGTTATGTCAATCAGGGTCGCATTGTGTTTGCTGATTTATCGGTGAGAGAGAATCTCGAGATCGGTGCAGCCCACATCAAGGACAAAGAAGTCATCCAAAAGAATCTCAGTTCAGTCTTCAAGCGATTCCCGATCCTAAAGGAGCGTCAGCACATCGCAGCCTACACGCTCTCAGGCGGTCAGCGTCAGATGCTTGCGATCGGCAGGGCCTTGATGCACAGTCCCTTGCTCTTGATGCTTGACGAACCATCGTTAGGTCTCTCTCCGAAACTCCAGCAGGAGATTTTCAAGATCATTGAAGGTCTCAGAGATGAAGGCATCGCTATTCTCATCGTTGAACAAAACGCAAAGAGAGCGATTGAGATCGCCGACAGGACATATCTTCTCGAAGACGGCAAAGTCGTGCTCTCTGGTGGCAAGGAAATCCTCAAGGATCAGCGGATCAGGAATGTGTATCTTGGTGGACGGTAAGGCAAAGTTTAAATAATTGGCCCCTTAACTAAATTTCATAACCCCTGGCATTCTGGCCCCAAAGGTCATGGATGTCAGGAACATTTTCTTTTATGGCAGAACGGTGTGCGATTTTTATCGATGGCGGATACGTGTCAGCCTCTCTTAAAAAGCAGGGGAAGCTTAGGCTGGACTATCACAAATTTGTTGAATTAATCCACGAGATATGCAGGAAAGGGAGTGGCGCAGGTATGCAGAGTTCAGCGTTTGGACCTTCGGACCTCAGGCTGTTGAGGACGTACGTCTATGATTGTCCAGCATTTGTGAGTGAGAATCCTTCTATAGAAGAGAAACAACGTCAAGCAGCGAGAGACGCATTCTTTGCTAAGCTGAAGCGACTTCCTCGTTTTGAGCTACGCCTCGGTCGATTAGCGGCAAGGCCATCCAAGGATGGGACTTATTTTGAACAGAAGATGGTCGATACGCTTCTCAGCATCGATCTGACGCGCATGGCAGTGAGTAAGCAGATCGACAGGGCGATTATTGTTGCGGGCGATAGCGACTTTGTCCCGGCAATTCAAGTGGCCAAAGACGCGGGCGCGGTGGTACATCTTATCTACTTTAGTTCATCAATCCATCATCATTTGTTGGATGTCTGTGATGAATTGCATTTGCTTAAGATTGATGATCTGAAAAGCTGTTCTTTAGATGATTCAAGGAAATCTTAATCCCATACTTCTCCTAACTTTGTGAGCCCTGCGATCGTCAAGGTGGGCACAAAGCCATCGATTTGGTCTGTCAGATCGATGATCTCAAGAAACTGCAATGCCCCGCGCCCGCCCCACAGTGCGATTCCCAAGAAACCGCCGACGATATCGATAATGGTCCCGACACCGGGTATCCTCCCTAAAAAGAAGTCAAAGACATCAAATGCGATCGAAAGTACCATCTTGAATATCCACTTGATCATAGGACGATCCCCAACGGCGTCAATTTAAATCTTCTGCGTCATGAATATAGAGAGCTTTGAATAACCCCTGTTTTCAGGGGGTATTCAAAGCGGTTCTTCGAGAACTTTGAGTCTTTTAAATGGTTTTTCAAAGTTCTCTATAAGATACTCCATGTCGATGACTCTTGGGTAGTGCGGGCTGCGGTAGAGGCTCGTTGTCAAGCTGAGGGGCATACATATATAGGGATGCAAGGGTGGGCCGACGTCATGCCTCAGATTAAGGCGCATCCCGATACGGATATATTCTTGATCGATTTTTAGTTAGAGGGTTTTACTGGTAAACAGGTAATAGAGATTCTGCGTAGGTATTACTCTGCGCTGCCCCCTTGGTCATCCTCTCCTCGCAAGATCCCGTCTCCTTGGAGAACGTGGTGCGAGAGTGCGGTGCGGATGGCTTTATCCTCAAGGCAGATATACCTCATGACTTCTTTGGCAGATTGTGGGGCAAAGTGTGGGAGAATAATCTACTGAATAGTAGTGACTACTTACTAGTGGTCGAAATAATTTATATTCTCGACGGTAATTCTAAATCATATGAATTTGAACTTAAAGACTTTTGACAAGAAAATGACTTTGGAAGAGCGCAAAGCCGC
>DATDXB010000117.1:0-7348 GCA_035289465.1 Candidatus Nanoarchaeia archaeon | reverse complement strand
AGATATGATGAGTTTCTCTGGGCTGGTACTGCCCTGCATGACGCCTATGGGCGAGCAATCGTAAGAATCCAACAGTTCATGAATCAGCCCGATGCAGGCTTCGTTGGATTTAACGAATTATCTGACGGTTGTGATGTGATGTTCCTTGAGAGAATTGCTGGTGTGATTATCCCCGATCTCAGCAGGCACCTGGTTGTGGGACAGAGAATGGGTGAGTTTGAAGTATATCTCAGGGAGCATGATTCCTCGTCGGTGTCGGAATATTCAAGCCCATGCGGTGGTAGTTTTGACGTGCACCGTATATTCGCCAGGTCCGGTCCCAACGCCACTGAAAACTGGGAAACTATGTGCGCGGGTGCGCCGTGTATAGGTATTTCCCCAGATGGTCATATCTACCTATGGAATCCACATGGATTTGGCAGACTTCGAGGTGGCAGTATAGGCACCATCTCTGATATCGACGCAGCCCTTCGTTGAAAGAAATCAGATTCTACCCTAACAATTCACCCATATACACATGGTGCTTCGTCTTAGTGATCTTTAACTTGACAAAGCCCTTATCCACGCGACACTTGGGTACTGAGATGCAATAGCCTCTGGCGACAGCGATCTTTTCTCCGCCAAGTCTTCCGCGACACTTGATCTCTGCTTTCACAATCTCATCTCTATTGAACACCTTGGGCGCAGTAGGGGATTTCTTGATGTCAAAGTCGCCTTCTTCAAGCATGAGTTTGATGCCAAATTCCTCTTGCCATGCTTTCAATTTCGCAAAGAAGGGTTCCCATTCCATTTGCTTAGCTGCATTGCGCCCAAAGCGGTACTCTAAGAAGTTCTGGATTCCCACGCGAGGCTTCCACTTGGGGTTCTCAAGGGTCTTGACAAAGGCGAGAATCTTGGGGATCTCTGCATCATTGACGCCAGGGATATAGGTGGGCGAGATCATCAGCGCGCCTGAAGTGAATGCGATATGTTTTGCGATACTCTTGACGTGCTCGATGTTATAGGGTGCGTTAGCGATTTTTCTCGCCACCTCAGGGTCCATGGCGTTAATGGAGATGTTGAATCGGGTGAATCCTGCAGCCACCAGTTCATCCACTTTGGCGATGGTCAGCACAGTGGCATTGGTATCTGTCGTGATCTGTGAGACTTGAGGGATCGCCGCAAGATCACGCACAAGAGGAACCAGATCAGCATACAGCGTGGGTTCTCCCTGTGACGCGATGTGGGCCTCGATGCCGTCCACTCCTTTCTCGGCGATTAATTTCTTGAACTCTTCGACCAGGTAGTCTTTCTCGACGATGAAATCGACAGGTCTGACATCTTCATTGACAGAGCAATACGTGCACTTGATATTACAACTCGTGATGGGTTTGACTTCGATGATGTTAGAACCCCTATCGATCAGGCCAAAAGCGATATGGCCTCGCAAGGGGATGCCTGAACCCTTGTGGATATAGACCGTCGGTTTTCCCGACAACTTGTTTTTCAGATGCAAGAAACCCTTGGAGAGCAAAAAGTTGAACTTGCGCTCAGCCGATCCTTGTCCCATTTCAGGGAACTCCAGGGTGTTACATTCCACGATCATCGGGCCGAAATCCGCAAGTTCAGTCTTAGGCACAGAAAAGCTATACATGCGCAAAAAATCGACTTGGAGCTGATCGGGCTGATCAGAGAATTGCAGGGTCTCAAACGTGAGCGTGGCCATGGGGACAAAGAGCCTTAGCCTCTTTTAAAGCTTGGTGAGAGAATGCTGGGCTCGTCCTTTATAAATGACAGATCTAACTTCCTGAATCTTTATAAATGAACGACGTTCAAGAGCGGGAATGTCCCAGCCGAAATTCGATTTAGGCGCACACGTGAGCCAATTCTTGACCCAAGGAGCTCGTGATAAGACTATTGATGAGTTTGTCAATAGAAAGTCGTCAAGAGTTTCGGATCCTCAACACGTTTTGGCTGCCTTGAACCGTTTGATTGAGAAGGGAAGGGCGAGAGCGGCTGCGGATATCGCTCTTCATTACCAGTCATTGCTTAGCTCCCAGGATATTGACAGATTTTACATCTTGGGTCGTGATCAAGCACGTCAGCAAGGTCTGTTGGGAGAAGCTTACAATTTGGCTAGACGAAAAAATGACCCTCTTGGCCTCATAGAGATTATGGGTGAGTTGTCTGATAAATGTCCAGAGGAGATTTGCAATCTTATTGGGATTGACGCCACGGTTTGCTTTCTCCAGAAGAGAAATCCCGGGGCAGTGAGGGCATTGCAGGAAGATCATGTCAAAAAGACGGCTTCTTCGGATTTAGTCTCCGCGGTAAGAATAGCAAAGTCCATGAGCCCGCCATTACCGCTTGGGCCAGTCGTTGATGCCTACTTAAGAGATCATTACTTTACTCTATGTGGCCAAACAATCCAGGAACCCCTGCGAGATCCGATGCGTTGTGTACGTGAGGCAGGCGTCGAAGATGAAGCCAGGGAATTTTTACGCCGGGAAGGTCGTTTAGTGGAGCTTCTGATGTTTTATAGGGAGAGTGAAACAAGAAGCGAAGAGCAAGAGGCCTTGGCCCGAGAGATTGTCGATACCTATGATGGTCGTGATTATTATAGGACTTCTGTTTGGGGCCAGGTCGAAGGGATCTTCGATGATAGAGAGAAAGATAGTCAGAAGGAGAGGGCGTTTCGCAATGGGTTTCGTCATCAGGATCAACAGGGTAACTTCAATAAGGCGTACAGTCTCCTTGCCAAGATTGATTCTGAAGGGGCTGTCACCTACGCTCGTTCCGTTATCCAGCGGGAAGGTATGGACAAAGAGAAGTTGCACGCATTAGGGAGGGCAATAGAGAATTCGATAGGTCACGTTCAATCTGTTGATGCCAAAGGTATCGAGATAAGAGAGAATCAAATTAAGATAGCTGCGGAATCGTTTCTTGCTTCAGGTGAAGGAGTCCCAGCTTACCAAATTGCTCGGACGCTTTCGCAGGACTATGCCTCTGACATCTACATCCGAGCGTTAATCATCGCAGAGAATGCTTTGGACTTTCATGCTGCTGAAACGATCGCTCATCTAGCAACTGATACGACACGTGAAAGACTTTACGCTACTTGTCATCACTATCTTTGAAGGAGAATTTAGATTCTCGGAGATAGAAAGCTTAGGCTGAAAATCCGCAAGGAGCCTTTAAATACTACCTCTGCCCAACCCGCTCTGGGGATGGTAGACAATAATCAGCAAGTGCGGATCACCTATGAGACCCTGTATGAGGTCTGTCGCCGCGAGAAGAATCGCGACGAGATGCAGGCGCTCCCAGACAAGTTTCTTGAGGATGTAGTGAGTTATCTGCGCCAAAAAGAGCAGATCTTAGCCGACAGCCGCAAGCGTTTTGATCTCTTCTCAGCAGCCGAAAGAGACAAGACTGAGATCCAAGTCAGAAACATCCGCAAACTCCTCAAGGAGCTCTATGAGCGCAGGGAATCCAAGATCCTGACGATGTCATTGAACAAGAGCAGGACCAATACGACCTTAGTTGATCTGTCTGCTCTCTTAGTGGAAGAACGGGTTCTGTTTGACGCCTTGGTGACCTTATTAAACAACGGCAGGGAGGGCATTGTGCACCAGCTCTTGCAGGGCCGTCATCCTGACGTGTCGATGCATGTCGAGTCAGACAGCCCCAGGCATGAGCAGGCCCCTCTTATTCAGCCTCAAACGTATGAAGAGCCAGAGCCCTCAGACGAGCCGACATCAGAGACACCCTCTACTCTTGAGAATCCTCTG
The DNA here is from genome assembly GCA_035289465.1 of Candidatus Nanoarchaeia archaeon. Taxonomy (GTDB): domain Archaea; phylum Nanobdellota; class Nanobdellia; order Woesearchaeales; family JAGWAF01; genus DATDXB01. Next base: position 3,581 of record DATDXB010000117.1, on the reverse strand, counting down.
ATGCAATCTGATGCAAATCCTGCTGTCTCTTCAAAAAGCGTCAAGATCATCGACGATGTGCCTAAGTTTGTGGGCGCAGAACTTGAGGAATACGGTCCCTTTCTCAAAGACGAGACTCATTTATTGCCAGAAGAGATCGCAGAAGTGTTAATTGCGGCAGGAAAAGCGGTGGGAAGTCAGTAAGATTTTCAGAAATTCCGAAAATTCTTCAGGATAAACTCTCATTTCCGGAAATAATCGGCAAGACTGTCATCTATTTTCGTTCCAGACCAAAGAATTTTCATCTTTAGTTCAGAAGGAGCTTTCAAAGACCTATTCCTCTCAAGGAGGATGCGTATCCTTGAAATCGTCGATAAGACCGTCAGGGTGATTTATCTCACGCGGGAGAGATGGTCGCATATTCTTCTACATGATGAGATGAGTAGGTCTTTAGAGTTGATAGCTGAGACTCTCAGAAGGCCCGATAGGATCATCCCGAGCGAGAATGATGACGATGTGGTTTACTATTTCAGATATTACAAACATCAAAAGCAATACCTTCTCGTCGTGGTAAAGTATTTAAACGGAGAAGGCTTTGTGGTAACAGGATACTTCAACAGGAACTTATGCTGATGGCATCTAAAAAAACATTCCAGATCTGGTATGATCGCGAGGGTGACTTTCTTGAGATACGTACCTCCATGGGGGAGCGAGGAGTGTTTGAGTCGATTGGAAATGATTGTTTCAAGCGGCTTGACGAGAAGACTGGCGACGTCGTCGGTCTTGCAATTTTCAACTTCAGCAAACAATTCTCTGACCGCAAAGAGATCAATATCCCTGCGCAAATCAGTATCAAGATGTCCAAAAAGGAGAAATCGGCGTCGAAGGCGTAGTGCTTCTTCAATCAGCTCACCTTTAAATACTCTCAGTATCCTTATCGTCGCTATGCCCAACACCTTGAAGACAGGCAAGACCAATGTCATGCGCGAAAGCGATGAGCCCCAGGGCTTGTCTGAGATCCACGGTTATGATTTCAATAAGGGTGTGGACTATGAGCAGATTCTTGAGAGCTTTCATACCACTGGCTTTCAAGCGACGGCATTAGCTAAGGCGATTGACCTCATCAAGAAGATGCGTGAGGAGAAATGCACGATCTACTTGGGCTACACGTCAAACATGGTCACTTCTGGGCTCAGAGACGTTTTCCGCTTCCTTACCCAACACAAGATGGTCGATGTCATCGTCACCACAGCAGGGGGTGTCGAAGAGGATATCATCAAGTGTTTAGGTCCCTTCCTTCTAGGCGACTTTGAAGCAAGCGGCAAGGAATTGCGCAACAAGGGCATCAATCGCACAGGTAACATCTTTGTCCCGAACTCTCGTTACTGTCGTTTCGAAGACTTCTTTGTGCCTCTCCTCAAGGAATGCGCAGATGAACAAAAAAAGACAGGCAAAATCATCACTCCCAGCGAGATTGTGGATCGTTTAGGTGCAAAAATCAACGACTCTGACAGCATCTACTATTGGGCGCACAAGAACAAGATCCCGGTCTTCTGTCCCGCCATCACCGATGGTAGTATGGGGGACATGGTGTACTTCTTCAGCTATGAGCGGCCAGAGTTTGCGATTGACAATGCACGGGATATGAGAAAGCTCAACGACATCACCATCGAGGCAAAAAAGACTGGTGTCATCATCTTGGGCGCAGGTGTGGTCAAGCACCACATCTTAAACACCAACATGATGCGCAATGGTTCTGATTATGCGGTCTATGTCAACACTTCGCAGGAATTCGACGGCAGTGATGCAGGCGCAAGACCCGATGAAGCGGTGAGTTGGGGCAAGCTCTTGCCGCACAGCTCGACGGTGAAAGTCTTTGGTGACGCGACTATTCTCTTCCCATTGATGGTGGCGAAGTGTTTTGCGCAAGAAAAAGGGAAGAAGTAGATTATCAATTTAAAAAAGAAAAGATGAATTCTTATTGCTGAGGTATCTGTCCCTGGAATTGCGCCATCAAAGCGGCGAAGTCCTGGAATTCCACATCAGAGGGTGGAGTGAATGATCCTGCGGGCGCTTCTTCCTCGACGCAATCTGCATTGGTGTTCTGTCGCTCGACGACCTCGTCGCGGGATTCGACAGCTTGTCCGGTCATCTGTGAGACCTTTTGGATATCGGACATCTTCATGTGCATACCTTGTGCTCCTGTCCAGGCCCACAACTCTTCGTCGTTGTAGATAGCGTGGGAGTTTGCAGGCATGGTGTCCATGCGCATTTGTTTGCCTTGGGCATATACTGTTGCGGTCTGTCCGTCTTCTTCAACCACACACTTCATCGACACGCCAGAAGCGATGCCAGACATCATGTCAAGCGGCGAATTTGATTCTTCAGCGACGATGTCAACAGGTTCAGTGATGACATCTTCAGGAGCCTGCTCTAAGGGAGCGTTCTCCTCGACAGTCTGTTGAGCGGCAGATGGGCTCTTTGAGGAGCCGCATGCGAACAGGAACAGACACACAATCAGTATTGCTGCTAGTCTCATAGTGTGTACCTCACTTTATGATTTGGCGATGTGAATAAATCCAATCTAGTGACTCTTTGGGCTTAATCACTTGCGTTTTTTATCGACGATAGTAACAAATCCGCCGTATGCCATGCGTTTCATGTCAAAGGGCATGGGTTTGTCTGCGTAGTTATCAAGGCGTTTGTCTTTGATGACTTTGGCATTGACTGCGTTGCGGTGGGCCTTGTTGTTGTACATGATCCAGGAGAACATGATTGCTTCTCCTTTTTTGGCCCTGGCCATCTTGGGAAAACCGAGCGCTTCTGGCATGCCGTGAAAATCATTGCCTATGGCTTCGACATATTGCAAGGCCCCGTGTTCCATCCATACTTTGCCTGCGAGCTCAGACATCTTGCGATAGGCGGCGACCTTGTTCTTTGGCACGCATAGGACAAATCCGTCGATGTAGTGTTTCATGGTGTAAGCTCAGGCGGGAGGATATAAATATCTTCCCACAACTCATTGTTTTGGCGCTGGTGAGACGACGAACTTTTTCCGCGCTTCAATGAGGAGTTTCTTGAGGATCTTGATTTCTGCATTGCTCATCTCGACATCATAGTCAATATCAAGGATATCTCTAAGATTCACTTCATCAAAATCAAGGTAATTGCGGTCATCTCCCCCGGGGCCGTAATAGAATTGGTAATAGTACTTAGATAAGAATTCCAGCCATTCATTCACCTTTATCTTTGAAGGGTTGGCTTCGATATATTTGACGACTTCTATGAGAAAACCGAGGATCTTTCTTGCTAACACCTGGTCTTCAGGGATGATGTGGTCATTATATTTCTCCCAATCATCAGAGACCTTAGAGTAGGCGGAGTCTATCTCATCGTAGAGCCGTTGGAGTTCTGGCGGGAGAGCTATACTCGGTTTCATGAGAAACGTATTAAGAATATCCGTATTTGTTTAGCTGATTTTGCGGTTTTCTGAGTTTTTCATCTTGATCTATATTCTTTGGTAGCGAAATCATTTTATAGTAGGTAGTTACAAAATAACTACTATGAGCCGTGGACTTATCAAGATGCAGATGAACGGGTAT
>DATDXB010000116.1:0-4078 GCA_035289465.1 Candidatus Nanoarchaeia archaeon | reverse complement strand
GAAGATTCAGCTTGGAAAGATTTTGATTATTCACTGGAGAATCTTAGGGGAATACATAGAGGACTCTTCAAGAAAGACATCGATGTTAATGATCGCGATTTCTATGTGAAAATCACTAATCCGACGCTTGGTTTCTCGATAATCAATGAAGTTGCCGCCGCTGCAACGAAGTTGAGGGATGAGTATGTGGTCAAGCTGATCAAGCGCTCCTTCAAGAAGTACAACCGGATCTTGATCATTATGGGTGCCAGTCACGCCGTGATGCAAGAACCAGCGTTAAGGGGCTATTTCATCAGCTAAACCTTTCAAGAAGCGTCATCAATTATCCTGATCGATGATGATCTCATTACCGTCGGGATCTTTGATGATGGCGTTCCATCCACCCCAGATTTGATGCACGGGTTCGTGGATGATGGTGACATGGTGTTTCTTGGCGTGCGTCATGAACTTATAGATATCTTCGACCCCGAGGATGGCAGAGATTCGCACTCCCATAGGGATGTTTTGGAATCCGACAGGGCGTTCTGGGCTGTGTTTCTCGATAAGAAAATGGTTGTCTCCAAGGGCCATCTCGCAAAAATAAGGGGGTTTCATCTCGACAAGGGTCATGCCAAAGACAGTCGCATACCATTGGCTTGCTTTCTGGATGTCAGAGACTCCTATAAGATTTGCAGAGAGAAAGGTCCTCATCAAGAATCAAGATGATAGCAAGATTATATATCTTACTCAGCCAAAATGCGCCAGGCTCTTCTGATCCCGATCATATTTCTCTAAGTACCGTGGCGGATTGATGGAGACAAACTCAAAGCCCCAGTCCTGGAGCATCTTCAGGGCGTTCTCAGTGATCTTAGGAGCGGCAAGGATTCCGCGTACATGGGTGATGCCCTTGCTTTCCTCGATTTTCTCGACGTAGCGGCGTAGTTGAGACACAGCAGGTAAATCCGCTCGATAGCGTTTACATTCCACCACCACAAGCTTCCCCTCCCGATCCAATCCAAACAGGTCGATGAACCCATACTTGGTATGCTCCTCACGCGATAGAGGCCGAAATCCCTTCTCCACCAGTTCTGGCTTGTTGTACATCATCTCAGCCATATCTTTCTCTGTCCCTTCGATCTGGATGTCTTGCCCATCAGTTAATTTCCGTGTCGAGAAGGAATAGATCGAATCGATCCGTAAATCTAAGAACTCTTTATTGATCAAGTTGCGGCAGTTCATGAAGAGTTTGCCGTCATCAAAATTCATGGAGACTTTAGTCCCTGGCTTCATGTAATTGATGGGGTTATTGCCGTTGGGTTGGTGGATGATGACTGCTGAGTCTTCCTTAACGAGAATAATACGGTCCCCTAAAGGTAGATAGCTCTCAGCGCGTCCTGAATACCAGATCTCGCACTTGGCAAGAAGGACCACAGTCTGTCCCTTGGAGACTGCTTCTTCGACCTGGGCAGGGTATTGGGATAGGGTCATGAAGAGAGGGGGTTAGAAACGATTTAAAAAACGTTATGGTGGTAAATCTCACAAGATAGAGAATATGATCCTGAGATTTACTACATAGCAGATCTCACATTTTGAAATCAGTATTGAGCTCTGCTAGGGAGATGGATTAAGACGTTCCATGCAGGCCGCATATCCAGGAGTCACGTCCCATGCGCATCGTCCTTCTTGGCATCCACAGCTCGTCTCCTTTAGACAGCCATACTCATCGCGATAGTCACAAGTGGTAAACATGGGTTTGGCCTGCACTTTGCCGCGAGGCAGGCATAATTGCCCAGAACATCCCGTGCTGACGCAATCGGCATCAGCGTTGCATTCGATAAGCTCAGGTTCTTGTGTTTCAGCCGGAGCAGGAGCCGTATTCTGTTGTAGGCGGGATACAGAGGTGCATTGGTTCTTCACACATTTGGTCTTCAGATGTCCTGCGATGCCGGTGCAGAAGTCTGGGCAGTCCTTGCTGAAGTCTACGTTTCCTTTTGCCCAGTCCTTATTGCCGATAAAGCAGTCTCCAGACTCAATGATCTGCCCTCCGCAGACGCAATCCGTATCCGTGCTGCACATGCGCTGTTCTCGTGTCGAGACTTGTGTGCAGGATCCAGCAACGCATTTCGTGATGAGGAAGCCTCCTTCTCCGCCGCAGAAGTCTGGGCATCCTTTATCGAAATTGACGCGGCCTTCAGCCCATTCTTTGTTGCCAAGGAAACAATCGCCTGTGGAGATGACTGTGCCTCTGCACATGCAATCAGAATCTTCGACGCATTGACGCATGGCTGAGTAATCTCCTAAGAGCTGGGGCGAAGTGCAACTTGCCAAGATCAAGAGAGTGATGACGATAAGGACAGGGGAAAGTCTCATAGGAATCCTCTCTGGAGTGCCGATATTTAACGCTTGCTCTTATGGACCATGTAAACTGGGGAGATTGCAAGCCGCAGGTCGGATTTACGAGATGCAAGAGGCCGCAGCCTCGTTATGGGAATGCCGTGATAAAGTGAAGCTTTTCACAGAGGGACAAAAAAACTTTAAATACCAGGGGAATAGGAGATTAGTGAAGGAGCTATTCTAAAAGATGGAAGAAAGTCAAAGAGTTAAGATGATTCTTTTAGGGACTTGCTTTATACTCTTCTCGATAATCACCATTGGTTTGTTCAGTTTTTTCATAAATCCATTTCAGACTGTCGGTTATACTCTCGCGTTCATTGCAGGACTATCGATGATAGTTCTCCCGTGCACATTGCCTTTGGCGTTTATTATCGTACCCATTGCCATGAGTGAAAGCCCAAAAAAAGGGCTTCTTATGGCGTTGTTATTCGGGACTGGTCTGATCATCACGTTTAGCGTTTATGGTGTTGTCTTCTCTTATGCAGGTAGGATCGTTGGTTTACTCACTGCAAATGTGATAGCTGGAATCTTAGGGGGAGGAGCTGCATATCTATTTGGACTGACGGAATTGAAGCTGATAAAATTCAAGATCCCGAGTTATAGCGGAGCATTCCCTAGATTTCTAGAGAGACAGGGCGACTATACGAAAGTCTTCTTGCTGGGTTTGATACTTGCGAACGTGGGTGTCGGTTGCCCAAATCCGGCGTTCTATGTTCTTTTGGCATACGTGATAGGGACAGCGAATCCTCTTACGGGATGGTCTTTGATGGCGGTTCATGGTATAGGGAGGGCGCTACCGCTTATCTTCCTGGCCGTGCTTGCGATAATAGGCGTTAATGCGACAGGGGCATTGACAAAGAGGGCCAAGAGTGTCAGGAAATGGACAGCTATCGGCTTGATTGTAGTGGGAGCAATATTATTTGTGATAACAGGGCTCTTCAGAGGTTGGTTTGAAGAAAGTTTCATACATGAGGGCTGGAATGACATCCTGCTTGATCTAACTGGAGGAAAGATTGGTGAAGCCGAAGAATTGAATCTGGAGTCAAGCATTATTTTAGAGATGGTTCCGCAGTGGCTCGGCCCCTATGCGCTCGCAGTGATGCTTGCAGTCCCATTCTTTTGGTATCGATATAAACATAAGAAAAAGAGGGTGAAAAAGTGAAAAAAGACCCGGTCTGCGGAATGGATATCGACGAAAAGAATGCTGTGACCATAAAATATGGTGGCAAGACTTATTATTTTTGCAATCCGACTTGTCAATGGGCATTTAAAAATAATCCTGGACAATTTGTGAAAGGGAAAGTCTGATGAAAGTGACGATATTGACTGTACCTGGCTGTACCGGCTGCGCAAAGGTAAAAAAGATATTGGATGAACTAAAGATAAATTATGAACTCATCGACATTACAAAGAAGCCGGAGATACTGACAAGATATCCGATCATGTCCGCTCCAGGGATCGTCATCAATGGAAGATTGGCATTCACGGGTGTCCCCAACAAAGAGGCTCTTATGAAAAAATTAGCGGAATGTAGAAGATGATTGATATTCTATAGGGCAAGGCTTTGTTGATGAAGACTGCTGAATGTGTCAATGAAGCCTCTTGTAGCGGTAGCGGGCATACTCAATGCCTATATACAGCACAAGGGTGATTAACCCACCTATAAATATCAAGAGTCCTATGTCCCAAGGAGTGGCTTGGACGA
>DATDXB010000115.1:0-6339 GCA_035289465.1 Candidatus Nanoarchaeia archaeon | reverse complement strand
ATGCATGGACAACAGGACGGAACAGGAAAAGAAAGAAGATCGTATGGACATTCACAAAGCAAAAAGCAGACCTGAAACTCGGAAAACATTATGTTTCATAATTATCGTGTCAAGCTACTAGTGCCAGCATAGACAAAGAACATGATGACTCCCAGCACAAAGGCAAGCATATTGATGTCGATGAAGTCCTCCATCATAGTCCACGCTCCTTAAGGGTGATACCTAAGAGCAAGGCGAAGAGACTAAAACAAAACAGGATGGCTGACTTGAAGACCAGGGGAAGATTGAACACATCCTTATTGAGGATATAGACTAACGCCGCAAGCACAAAGAAAGATCCCGCGGTGTAGAAGATATATTCGGTTTTCACGAGATATCAAGAGGATGCAAGTTTAAAAAGGTTGCCGGGATTTGCCAAGGGGATGACCTCCCTTAAAGAAGTCCATGATCGCCTCCTCTCCACGTATAAGCCCCAAGGTTGGTGGACCATCAATCCGCTATGATCCAAGAGCTTAGATCATCTATTGTCCACAAATGAGAAATGTTTAAATAGAATGTGGACAATACATAAGTGTGGCCTACATCGACGCGGTTAAGTCGGGGAAGAAGACCTTCTATTACTTGGGTAAGACCCTCAGGCTGGGACCTAAGAGATGGAAGAAACTGCGCATAAAACTCGGAGAGAAAGAACCCTCTAGAGAACAGATCGCAAAGAGCCTGAAGGCATTGAGGTTGCAGGAATATGATATCTACAATGAAGGCTATTTGGACGCCTCTAAATTGGAGGTCATTGATGACTTTAAGGAAGTATTCAATGAACGCATTAAAAAAATGCCTCTTACGGTAAGAGAAAAAGAAGAGCTTGACTTCCTGATACGGTTCACCTACAATTCTAATGCTATCGAGGGTAATCGACTTACCCTGCGAGAGACATACCTGATCATCAAGGATAAACAAATACCCTCTGGAGCCCCTCCGAAAGATTATAATGAAGCGATAAATGGTCGAGAAGCGTTTGAGGTTCTCAAGGCCTATAAAGGGAGATTGACGATCGGATTTATTGAGGACATCAATGGGATCTTGGTGAAGAACACGGGAGTTATCTATCCTGGGCGGATCAGGTTCTTTCCCGTGGTGATCTCCGGATCGGACTTCAAGCCCCCGGAGGAGAGAGAGGTTCCCCGCTTGTTGAAGCGCATGATACAGTTTTATTATGACCATAAGAATAAGATCCATCCCTTTGTCCTGGCCTGCATCATTCATGCTCAGTTCGTGGAGATACATCCCTTTGAGGATGGGAATGGACGCACAGGCAGAGCCCTGATGAACTGGATATTGATGCATGCGGGTTATCCCAAATTATTCATACCTGTAAAGCAAAGACAAGCATACTATGATGCGATCGATCTGCATAATACACAGGACTATCAAGGGTATTGTGACAAGATGTTCCAAATCGTTATTGAGCAGACTCGACTCTAGGATTATTGTCCACAATTACAACCCATAACTTCAGAATGTGGACAATAACCGACAGGACACCGATGCATAACCTCCAACAGATCAAGAATATAATGCGAGAAGCCTACGGTCCCCAAGGTTGGTGGCCCATTGACGGCAAGTACGATCCAGGATTCAAAGACAGAAAGAAATCTCCAAATGAACAATTCGAGATCGCAGTCGGCGCCATCCTGACGCAAAACACCGCATGGACCAACGTCGAGAAATCCCTGCGAGCGTTAAAGGATGCAAAGATCCTTTCTCCCTCAGCAATCCTCAACGTAAATACGGAACATCTCGCAGCAATCATCCGCTCCTCCGGCTACCACAATCAGAAGGCGAGAAAGCTCAAGGAACTCGCCAAGTCCGACCTTACTTCACCTACAAGAGAACATCTCTTAGAGATCTGGGGCATTGGTCCGGAGACAGCAGACTCAATTCTTCTTTACGCATACAATCATCCCACCTTCGTCATCGACACCTACACAAAGAGGATCATCTCTCGTTTAGGTATCATCAAGAAACAACAAAAAGACATCACTTATGATGAACTCCAAGAGCTCTTCCACAATCAATTACCCGGAGATCACAGACTCTTCAACGAATATCATGCTTTATTAGTCCAGCATGCAAAACAGCGCTGCAGGACAACGCCGCGATGCACTGATTGTCCTCTAAAGAAACAGTGCGATCGTGCACTCAATCAGTCTACAAGTCAACATACAAAATGAATTCAAACGCAATATTTCTTGATCTGTTCTTTGACGCTTTCGGCAAGACGTCGCACATTGCTTTCCCTATATAGTTCGTGATGTCGCTCAGAGGGCACATGCACAGAGAAGAACTTTCTTCCTCGCCTGCGCAATTTCTCAAGGTTCTTAGGCTCTTCTGTATTGACTGTAGAGTCAAATTCTCCTCTGGAGAAAATCGCCACATCTTTGGGCTCAAGCTTCTCAAGAGCAGGAGGCAAGGGAATGAGGACAGGGCAACCGATATCCTGTTCGACAGCATCTTCAAGCTCTGTGCGTTTTCGTGGATCTTTGTAGGAACTGCAGAATTTATCAGCGACAGCATCATCCATAGTGAAGAGGCGTTCATCAGGATAGACTCTCTTACATCCCGGACGCTTAAACGCGACAACGCTCTCATAGGGTTGGTGATTGAAACCATCGATAAGCCGGCGAGATTGTTCTGCTCGAGGATCATTGATGCCGTGACCATTCTCAAGAAGATGTATCAGGGCTTCGTCGCGGATATCTCGCGCGATAGAGGGATCGGAGATGATTCCAGATTCAATGCCGCGTTGGAAGGCTTTCTCCACATGACGTTGTAGGATAAGGCTGACTCGTTCCCAATATCTGAAGATATACATCTTTTGGTAGAACTCTTGTCGACCGTTCACCCACCAGATTGGATACTGTGGATCAGCGCCGGCAAGAGAGACTTCAATGCCCAAGCGATCTCTGCCTTCAGGATCCTTCTTGTAGGTGAGATGGGGATAGATGAAACTATGATGTGGAGGGAGCGAATCAAAACCTGTTTGGACAGCGTCGACTTCCGGATAGACAAGTTTATCGACGCCTAAAATGGGATGAGAACAGATCTGCATATGGGGGTCGCTCTCATCAAGGAGCTGACGGATCCTGGTCAAGTCGCCATTGCAGACTTGACTGATCACTTCAGCCAGGGTGAGGGGCTTCATGAATCGTTTGTCATACTCATAACGTCTATCGACAATAGGGGAATTCAGGAGATCCAAGACCGCTTGTTTGTGGTTTTTGCCAGTCAAGGCTGCGACGATCTTCTCTGTATCATGAGATAGTGCATAGTGAGCCGCATCATGAAGTTGTGTAGCGATCTTCATGTCAGTGCGATTGACATCAAGCCGACCGTTGCGATCCAGCGCGTCAAGGACTTCCTCTGCGACATCTCCGCAGACGCCAAGGTGATCCCATCGCGATCGGGTGGCCATGGGATACTTCTTGTACATGGCTCCAAGCTGTTTATGGCCATCTTACACGCGCACAGTGGGAAAACTAAGGACGGGATCTCGGAGATACCTATCAGAATTGATGATCATCCCAGGATTTGCGAACATCAGAGCACCTCGTAGGCAATTCCACTTCTTCTTTTAATCGTTTATTGCCTCGAATAGACACAATAAAGAAACGAAGCATTCTTTTCCATAACCTCAAAATCGCAGAAAGCCTTATATACTTCGGGGCTTGACTAAACATATAGTTTTCAGTATCTACGGGGGTTTTTGGGAAATGGCCATCAAGAAAAAGTCTAGGCGGATTATGTATAATGTCGTCACCTTCTGCAGAAGCTGCAGGACCCGCATGGTAAGCCCTCGTGGCGAAGTGCGCTATCAGTGTGGCTCGTGCCAGACTGGCGTGCGTGTACGCAGCAGCAGAGTCGCAGCGATCTGATGTCGGTATTTGAAAAGGTCAAGTTTTGGAAGAAGGAGCCTGAGCAAGAACTGCCAGGTACACCATTTCCTGAACCTTTTGCCCAAGAGAAGCATGAGTTTTCTTCTCCATTTGGAGAACCTAGGCCTCCAGAAAGTCTCAGTCTAGGAACCCCAACACCTCAACCCACCTTACAACAGGCAGGTGGAAGGGATTTGGATATGATCAATCTCAAATTGGATGCTATTAAAAATGCGCTTGAGAGCATCAACCTGAGATTAGAGCGCATAGAACACGCAGCAGGCATCGATCAACACCATAGATAGACCACATGACGGCAAGGACAAACAAGGGCACCGATAGTCGCTATTTCTTGCCCACATTTACGATCATCTCCGTCGTGACTCTTCTCCTGGATCAGGTCACCAAATACCTATCCCGTTCCCTCTCAAATGACATCCTGCTGACAAGCTTTCTCTCAATAGCGCACACGACAAACACCGGCATCTCCTTTGGTCTCTTAAAGAGCCTACCGTGGCTCCCTACCATCGTCGCTACCTTGGTTGTCGTCGGCATCCCCATCATCTATCAAAGAATCCCAAAGACATGGCCCCTGCAAGCAGGTTCAGCCTTGATCTTCGCAGGCGCATTCGGCAATCTTATCGATAGAGTCATGCTGGGGGCGGTCACAGACTTCATCGCATTCTCGTTTTGGCCCACATTCAATATCGCTGACGCGGCGATAGTCATTGGTGGGGCATTAGTGATTATCTGGAATTCTCCACGGAGCCCTAAGATGCATCCAAAACATTAAAATCAAGAAGATAATCGAGCCATGTATGTCGCACGATGATGAATACATGCGCATCGCGATAGGAGAAGCGCAAAAGGCGTATGCCTGTGGAGAGAGAATCGCATTTGGGGCGCTTATTGTAAGAGATGACAAGATCATCGCACAAGCCCATAATTCTGTGAAGGATCTATACGACCCGACGGCTCATGCGGAGATCATCGCGATCCGCGGCGCTGCACAAAAGTTGAAGACCTCGGATTTGGAAGAGTGCGTCCTCTACAGCACCTGCGAGCCCTGTCCGATGTGTTTTTCAGCGGCATGGTGGGCCAGGATTCCGACGTTAGTCTTTGGCACGGCCTTAAGGGACGCGCAAAGTGGGGGACAACGCGAGATCGCAGTCCCTTGTTCGTATCTCAACGATAAGAGTGGGAATCTTATGGAAATCAGGACAGGAGTCCTCGCCGCAGAGTGTCTGGAACTCTTAAAGAGGAGATAACCTATCCCCCATTATTCACAATCATTTTAAAATGTCAGAACTGCTAGATCCTTGGGATGCCCCGAATCTATCGCACGCTTGAGCAGGCCCAGCAACTCATTGCGACAGTATCTCCTTTGATGCGTGATGTCATGCGTCTTAAGAGGAGTTTAGATGAGCTCAACACCATAGAGATTGAGTACGATGATGAAGCCCAAGAAGAAATTGACTTCATCTCCATCAACAAGGATTTCCACAGGCTCAATTATCAGTTCTACAGAAAACTGGAGCTCTTAGAGAAGCAAGGGTGTATCGTCAAAGACATCGATTTAGGCTTAATCGATTTTCTGAGCGTCTTCCAAGGAAAGGAGATTCTCTTGTGTTGGCGCTTTGGAGAAGATGCGATTGACTTCTATCACGAGATCGACCAAGGATATCAGGATCGTAAGCCGATCAAAGAAATCGAAGAGAGACTGTCTAAATAGCAAACATCAAAAGATCATTACGCAAGAGTGGGAGTGATCCTGCACACACCATATTGGATATATGCTCGTCCGATTCGAGTCTGGCACTCATAAGGTGCACAGCAATCGACAGCGCCAGGAAGGTTGCATCCTGTCTCGCCCATAGGGATGCAAGCTCCGCGAGTATCCTTCAGGGTAGGTCCTGTCTGGAACATTCCTGTCGAGTTCTCTGATGAGAATGAGAGTAATGCCACAGCGGCGATGATGATCACAATCGCGGCGACACCCGAGATGGCGACGTAGTGGAGTGAATCCATAACCTATTGTCCCGCAAAGGATTATTTAAATGTTCTCTCCATGTTCATAAGAAATTTCGGAAACGAAAAGATTACATATACCCATTCTAACGAAAGCTCATGGGACGAATAACTGCAGCTATCGAACCGCAAGTTGAAGCGTTATTCCGCAAGATGGCGTGGAAATCCTTTGGCAGGAAGAGAGGAGCCTTAAGCCAGGCAGCGAATGAAGCATTGGCTCGATGGACAGAATCCCACCTAAAAGGAAATCTCTAATGTCAAAGCGAGGGGGCACCACCGGTGATCGCGCTGAGGCGCTCAACACCGGGTGGCATGCTCGCTCGCTAACGCTCGCTCGGCCCCCTCGCTTTTTCCGGCTTGCGTCCATACTGCTGAAGAG
>DATDXB010000114.1:0-2357 GCA_035289465.1 Candidatus Nanoarchaeia archaeon | reverse complement strand
CAAAGCGTCCCTCACAAACAACTCGACAAACGAGTCGACGATCTGGTGAAATTGTTGATGAGCTATGATTCCCTTGCCGTAAGCGCCATCAAGCACCTGGTGAATTCAGGCGAGTTCATCAAAGAGACCGCATACTTCTCCGAACAAGCCTCGACCCCAGAGGCCAAACTCAAGATCAAAGAATCCCTAGGAGAATAAGATGGACCTTCTCCAACAACTCGTCAATGCGCTTGGACCAAGCGGCAACGAGACCCATATCCGCAATGTCATCATGCACGAGATCAAGCCCTACGTCGATGAGATGACTATCGACAAAATGGGCAATCTGATCTGCCGCAAAAAGGGCACGGGAAGCAAAGTCATGCTCGCCGCCCACATGGATGAGATCGGATTGATGGTCAAAGAGGTCCGCGAGAACGGCCGCATTTATTTCGCGTTAATCGGAGGCATCGAGCCCCATACCCTCATCGCGCAACGTGTCGCCGTGATGAACCATAGCGGCGAAGTGGTCTGCCATGGGGTCGTGACCTTCTTTGAACTGCATGAAGACCGCGAAGTCAAAGAGATGCCCAAAGTAGAGGATCTCTATGTGGATTGCGGAGTGAACAAAAAAGAACTGCTCAAGATGGGCATCGATGTCGGCAGTTATATGGTCCCCACGCATCAATTGCACGTATTAAGCGACGGTTGCGTATCAGGCAAAGCGATGGATAATCGCGTTGGCTGTTACATCCTGATCAAGCTTGCGCAGAGATTGAAGAACGTGGCAAAAGACGACATCTACTATGTCTTCACTGTGCAAGAAGAGATCGGACTCTATGGCGCGCAGACTTCGGTGTATACCATCGATCCCGCCTGGGGCATCGCTGTCGATACCACCAGCGCCGAGGATTCTGAAGAACCCGCTTACACGACCCTCGGGGCAGGACCTGCATTGATCTTGATGGATACCGAGATCATCACCAACCGCTGTTTGAATGATCACCTTATTTCGCTTGCCAAGAAACATAATATCCCTTTGCAACGACGAGTGGAAACTGTAGGGACTACTGACGCATCCAAACTGATGATGTCTAAAGGAGGAGTGCCCACCACGATTGTCGCTGTGCCTCTGCGCAACATACACTCCACCGTGACTGTGGCAAATACCAACGATATCAAGAACGCTATTGACTTGTTATACCATATGATGCGCAATCCGCCAAAGATATGCATCGTATGATGCACTCTGGAATTTTGTGCCTTTGAAGGACGAAACGTTTATTAGTCGTATGATGACTTCTCCCATGATACAAAACGAGGGACTATCATGAACATCTCAGCAACCAAGGGAATCATCGGACTAAACAAGTCGCGCGCCGTCGTCATCGTGTTCTATGAGGGCAATTGGAACGAAAAATACGACAAGCTCGACGAGCCGCTTGGCTGAGCGTTGCGTTCGCTACTTAGCTCTAAGGCATTCACTGGAGACCTTGCTTCTCTTAAGGGCGTGACGACGATGGGCAAACTGCCTGTCGATTATGTCCTTCTCCTTGGACTTGGCAAACAAACAGACCTTGACCGCGAGAAATTGAAGAGGGCATTCGCCAAGGCATTGCGCCACCTCAAAGGAGAATCCTACGACGAAGTGAGCACCGATCTGCACACTCTTGCTTTAGGCGAATCATCTCTTGAAGAGATGGGCCAAATCCTCGCCGAATCGGCGTTGCTTGGCATGTATACTTTTGACAAATATAAGGCATCAGAGAGCCCAAAAAAAGAGATCAAGAAACTCTGGCTGGTCGACGATGACAGCAAGGCATTGCCACTCTTGAACCGAGGTATCGATGTCGCAAGCAAAGTGTGCGAGTCCGTCAACTGGGTCCGTGACCTCGTCAATACCCCACCCTCTGACAAGAACTCCGAAGTCCTTGCGGAGACGGCGCGAAGCATGGCCAAACAGCACAAACTCACCGTCAAGGTCTTTGATAAATCCGCACTCAAGAAGATGGGATGTAATGGACTTCTTGCCGTGAATAGAGGAAGCGCCCATGACGCCCGCATGGTCATTATGGAATACAAGAAATCATCGGGCAAACCAACTGTACTTGTCGGAAAAGGCATCACCTTTGATTCAGGCGGACTAGGCATCAAGCCCTGGGACGCCATGATCGACATGAAGTGCGATATGTCTGGCGCAGCCGCTGTGCTTGGCACCATCAAGGCATGTGCTATGCTTAAGTTACCAGTCCATGTTGTGGGAGTGGTTGGCTTCACCGACAACATGCTAGGACCTGACGCCTACAAACCAGGCGACATTATCAGGGCCTACAACAAAAAGACCATCGAGATCCAACACACCGACGCCGAAGGGCGCG
>DATDXB010000113.1:0-4093 GCA_035289465.1 Candidatus Nanoarchaeia archaeon | reverse complement strand
GATCGCTAGGAGAACCCTTCAAGAGAAACCCACCGATTGGGCTGCGACATTCTTCTATGCTGGCGCTGTCATGTTTAAGGAGCCTGCCGAAGCGATCCCCCATTTGGAACGCGCAAGAGGCTTGACCTCAGATGAGTATCTGAAGGCAAAGACGGCAAAGATCCTAGGTGATGCCCATTTGATCTCAGCCGACCGAGAAAGCCTTGGCTTAGAGAACAAGATGCGTTGTTATCAGCGTTTAAACACTGTATTTAAGGGAGTGCCAATCAATCGGCTTTCCATAAGAGATGGTCTGTCGATGATGACCAATTGGATGGCTGCATTTTATGAGAGCTATCTATTGATCGTCCCCACGCCAGAAATGATTGTGACAATGTTCTCCAGAGGCCTTATAGGGTCAGAGACACGTGATCCCCTAATGGGCTTTAGTCTATCAGTGATGACCTCATTAGAGATGGCCAGCAGGGCGTATTGGTTTGCAAGGTTCGGAGCATCCATAGCCTCGCAGCTCGAATTGGGCGAATACGCTCAGAGATTCAAAAGGATGGAATATCATCTGACGCCCATATTGCCTGTCTTAGAGAGATTGGCAGCCGAATTCGAAACAAGGCCTAGAGAAGATCACTCTCAGAACTAATTCTCCTCTTCGTTATCTTCGCTTTGTAATCGTTTGCGCATCTCCAATCCGAGAATAACAAGCACGACAATAGCAAGTCCTAACACTGCGTATCCTGCTGGTCCTGCAAAGAAGTGTCCGACTGCGCCAAAGCCTGATGGCTCTTGTACAGTCACAGCGACAGGGTTGCTCTGCACCGTCTGTCCGTCAGAGTCGGTCGCGACAAACACCACAATATCAGTGCCTGAATATCCTGGCGCATTGGTGATGCTTGCCACAGCGCCGGTATACGTGATCAAAAGATGTTCTCCGCCGGTATGGGAAAAGGATAAAGTATCATTCTCATCAGGATCTTTGAAATAGATTCCTAAATCAAGGCGATGATCGTTCTCTGCGACGAAACTGATGGGCTCAATGCCTGTCTTAGCTTGTGCAGCATCTATGCCTGCGATAGTATCAGTGAGTGTTTCAGTAGTAGTCGTAGCTCCAGTGAGATCAGTATTGTCCCCAGGGATAGGTCCAAGATCGTCAAACCAAGCATACACCAAGATACCTGCGATGGCAAGGGCGATGAGCACAAAGAAGAGTGTAAGGAGGACATTAAGCCAGCGGGAACCATCAGTCTCTTCGCTTTCCTTTTTGCGCTTTTGGGGCTTTGCCGCGCTTTTTCGGGAAACAGTGACCTTCTCTTTTACCGATTCAGAGTTCTCGTTTTTTTTTGACGATGGCTTCTCAGAGACAGCGATCTCCTTCTTAGGAGCAACAGCGACCTTCACTGTGGAGGCCTTCCCAGTGATCGCAAACGTACCAAGGGCATTGCAGACTGCCTCGTAGGTCACAGTAGAGTCATCTTCACCGACGCAGTCGACTTCAGACACGCCGATCCATCTGTTGGATCCATAGCGCTCAAGTCGCACCGAGGAAGAATCAATAGCATGCCTGGCAAGCCATCTCTTGGGCACGGAGAATCTGATGGTGGATTTTTCCAGGTCCTTGTCAGTCATGCCCGCAGCAGACACGGTGAAGCTTCTGAAGACCTGCCAGCTTGGCTGGACAAAGGTTGGGGGCGCAGAGTGATGGTGGATACCGATAAACACTGCATCACAAGGGATCTTCGGCCTAAGGATGAGTTCTCCAAATCCTGCGCGTGAGGAGATCATAAGAGGATAGGACCTTCCTGCTGAGATCTGTCCTAATTTGAGGAGTTTGAATGATTTCTTTCGCTTAGCTAGTTTTGCGAGTGTGATCAGTAAGAACACAAGGGCCAAAGCGCCAAATCCTGCGATGGCGTAGAGACCGTAGAGTGAATAGGCGCCAAAGCTTCCTCTAAACCAGAGATAAGCGCAAAGACCCGCTATGATACTAAAGGCCACAAAGAAGACAGGGGCGATGCCTAGGCTTACCTGTGACTTCATGCCGTCCAGGCTTTGTTTCTCAAGCAGATGCACGGATTCTTTGAGCTCATCGATGGCTTGGTTTCTGAGCATCTGATGCTCGCCGCATTCCTCAAAGAAAGTGGAGAGCCGTTGGGCCATCGATCTTCGGATGATGAGGATAACAAGGACAATCAATACTGCGATCAACACACCGCCGACGACATACCAGAGATAAGGCATGACGCTGTCGCGCAGCACATAGGTGAGCACGCCAAGGCCCAAGAGTACCAAGATGGCGACAATCCAAGGCAAGATGGAACTGCGTACGGGATTGAGGGTCTCCTGGTCAAGGTAGACGAATTCGTCACTGAGTGAGCTTTGTAAGTGTGATTTGTAGGCTGAGCGCTTGTTCTCAAGGGCAAGCTCTTCCTTCTCCTTTGCAAGGGCTTCGCGTTCTGCTTCGCGTGCTTTGGCATCGGCTTCCTTGGCTTTGGCGCGGGCTTCTTTTTCTGCCTCTTGTTCCTTGCGCCTGGTTTCGCGTTCTTGTTCTTTGGCTAAGCGCGCCTGTTCTTTTTCGTGCGCGCGTTGTTCGCGTTCTTTTTGTTTCTCAGCGGCCTTGAGTTCGCGCGCCTTGCG
Source organism: Candidatus Nanoarchaeia archaeon (assembly GCA_035289465.1). Classification (GTDB taxonomy): domain Archaea; phylum Nanobdellota; class Nanobdellia; order Woesearchaeales; family JAGWAF01; genus DATDXB01. The sequence goes on along the minus strand of DATDXB010000113.1, from coordinate 1,465 downwards.
CTTCTCTTCTCTTCGCACTGCGCGTTCTTCCTTGGTCGCATGAAGATGCAATGCAAGGACTACGCCGCCGATGATCAAGAGGATGATCAAAGCAAGAGCGCCGTATGCGTACCGGCCATAGTCCTCTATCGCCTGCGCGATAAAGCCAGGACTCGATAACACCACAGTGAATTCCTTGCCGTATTCAAGACCGGAACGGCGCACTTTGGTGACTAAGGTAAGGGTGTAGTCGCCTTCAATGGTCTCATTTGATGGTGAGCTCAATACTTTGATGCTACGTGTCTGTCCTGCTGGGACGGTCAATTGTGATGCGGTAAGAGTCAGGAAATCTTCTCCTTCGATAGAGAGATCATAGACGGTATCGACATCTCCCATGTTACGCACAGGAATCTCAAGTTGGCTTGATTCGTAGCCGACTTCAAGGGTGTCAAAGCCTTCGGCGATGAGAGGGATATCGTCAGAGGAGATGTCGAGTTCAAGCACATCCTGGTAGACAGTGCCTAAATTGTCATTGGTAACGCGGAGGGTGATCGGATGGCGTCCGTAGATATTACAGGGAGGACGCACAGACACAGTGATCTTCTTGGTGTTGCCTGGGATGATCTCGACAGGGTTGTCGCTAAAGAAGGTTCGATCTTCAAAGGTATTGACGGAGAGTGTGTATCGTTCGATGAAGTCACCGAAATTGCCCAGCTCGATGTCAAATTCTGCTTCTTCACATGCAGAAATGACCTCAGTAGGGGTCAGAACCTCAAAGGTCAGATATTCTTCGGTCTGGGCAAAGGCGCTCAGTGAGAGCGCAAGAAGCAAGATAACAGCAATCCCAGTCTTGTGATACGGCAAATGAGGTATCATTTGCCTGTCACGAACAGACATCTTTCTTGATGATGACGTATGTCTGTGAGTATACATGGTGCGTACGGTCTCCCCCCTTCCCCGTCGCATGGGGTTAATAATAGGTCTCAGGCTGTGGCGCCTGTTCGTTGTTGCCGCCTGCCCTGCGGAATGCAAGGACTAAGGCGATGATGACAAGCAGGACCAAGAGCACGACAAGGGCGACTTGGAGCACGCGCTTGAGCGTGGCAAGGCCGTTTGCTCCGGGCTTGACATTGGTGGTCAGCTGGAGTTCCTTGAGGGTCTTTTCGCCTTCGACTAATGTCGCGCTGATGACCTGTGCGCCAGTAGGCGCATCGGCTTGTGGCGCGACAGTGATGGTGAAGAGCTTGGATTCTCCGCCCTCGATGATCATGGTGCTGGTGGGTGTGACGCGCACATCTGCCCAGTCTGCGTCATCGACTCTGAGGGTGTAGGTCCTGCTGTTCTTGCCGTGGTTGACGACAGTGATAGGATAGACAGCTGAAGTCTCGCCTGCGACTGCGCTCTCAAGAGTTGACCCCAGTGAGATGACCGTGCCTGCCTTGGGAGCAGAACCGGTCTCGTCTGATTCATAGCGAGGGTCGCCCTG
>DATDXB010000112.1:0-4301 GCA_035289465.1 Candidatus Nanoarchaeia archaeon | reverse complement strand
ACCAGAAGCATTATTTCTAAATCCTGCACGAACAATGTGCTTCGTCCCCTTACAAAACAGACAAGTTACCACCATGATCCATCACCATCCCTCTTAAAGAAAAATCACCTATATTAATCTGCCGATAAGTTAACAGTATCCGACTATTCTTTAAGATAACTCTCCGAAGAGCTCTGCCCAAAAGGTATTTATACGCTCTCGTAATCCCGAGCTCAAGGTGGTAGTATGTTAAAGATGCCTTTGGATCAGGTTCTCGCGAAGCTCAAGGATAAGACTGGACTCTCAGAAGAAGAGCTCAGCAAGAAGCTGCAGCAGAAGATGGATCAGCTCTCGGGTTTGATCTCAAAAGAGGGTGCGGCGCATATCGTGGCTAATGAACTTGGCGTCACCTTATTCGAACAGATCTCGGGCAAGGTCAAGATCAAGGATCTCTTAGAGGGTATGCGCGACTTTGAGGTCGTAGGCAAGCCCGTCAGGATTTTTGAGACCAAGCAGTTCACTACTGCCGACGGCAGAGAGGGCCAAGTATGTTCGTTCATCTTAGGCGACGACACCGCCACTATCCGTGTCGCTGCGTGGAACGCCCAAGCCGATCTTTTGGGTAAGGCAAAAGAGAAGGAGACCATAATAAAAATCACAGGCGGCTATCTCAAGACCAATCAGGGCAAGGTCGAATTGCACGTCAATGATCGGGCCACAGTCGAGCTTGATCCTAAAGGCATCCAAGTCAATCTGATCGAAGGCGCAGGCGCCCCTTCGCAGCAATATCCTGCAGCCATCAGAAAACCCATCAATGATGTCAAGGATGGCGATGAGAATGTGGAGCTCTTAGGTACTATTGTGCAGGTCTTCGATCCCAGATTCTTCGAGATCTGTCCGCAGTGCCAAAAGAGAGTCAGGGCAAAAGATGGTGTCTTTTCCTGCGACTCACACTTGCAAGTCGAACCGGCATATTCTTTCCTCGTCAGTTTCTTCCTCGACGACGGCACTAACAACATGAGGGTGACGTGTTTTAGGAACTCAGCGACGCGTCTCTGTAATATTCAGGAACAGCAGTTCCTCAAATACAGAGAAGACCCCTATTCTTTTGATGCGATCAAGACTGAACTCTTGGGCCAGATTGTCAAGGTTGTGGGAAGGGCGAAAAAGAATGATATGTTTGACCGGGTAGAGTTCACGGCAAATCTCATCTTCCCTGAGCCGGATCCCAAAGGCGAGCTTAAGAAATGATGTTGTAGATTCTTACCTACATTAATCGACGTGGAGAAGTGATACCTATGATGGCCCGCACGCACATTGCTTTTGGTCTGCTGACCGCAGCCATCTTGCATCCCTACCTGGGTGGCGATCCCTTCATCTTCTATTTGCTGATCCTCTTAGGTGTCCTCTTGCCAGACATTGACCATCAGAGCTCGTCGATCAACAAGCTCATGCCTATCACCAACATCTTGCCGCACATCTTCGCTCACAGAGGCATCTTTCATTCAGTATTCCCCGCGGCAGGCCTGATGCTCCTCTTCTCTATCTTCTCCCGTCAAGAATATGGGATCTATCTTGCCATGGGCTACCTCGCCCACCTCGCATCAGACGCGCTCACCAAGATGGGTGTCAATTTGCTCTATCCTGTGGTCAAGATCAAGATCAGGGGCCCAGTCACCACAGGCACACATCAAGAGACAGTCGTCTGCGCAATAGTGATGGCAGTCACCATCGGTGTATGGGTAGTGGTCTAAGGCCTGATTAAGGCAAGGACCAGACGTGCTTCTTGATCCAGAGTGAGGCGTAAGGTGTTTAGGACAAGGGCATGATGGTTTGGGCTGCGAAAATCATAATCTTCACCATAGAGTTTGCGTCCCATCTGTACCTCATCTTCTTCTCGTTGCCGTAATATGGTGTCGATATCGACAGGCATCTTATCTTCATAGCGAGGTGATCCTAGACATCGATCAACGCGGGTGCTAAGGTCGGTATGGGTATAGACGCGTAAGCAGCTGCTGGTATCCTGGCAAAGTGCGCTGTAGCGAAACTCGACAATAACCTGTCCTTTTTTGATACGTTCGTGTGCCTGGTGGTCGACGGCTTGGTTATCTTCGAGGCTTGTTGCGCGCCACCAATCGGCAAAGGGCACTTCTGGAGCGACCTGTTGATGTCGTGCGCGCCATAATCCGCCTAGAGAATAGACTTCCCATCCTAAGTCGCGATAAAGCCGCTCGGCAAGCTTGGTCTTGCCAGCCCCGGGCAGGCCTGAGATGGCCACGCTGGTGTAGCTCATGGATGCAAGGAAATAGAATCTCGCTTAAAAGCTTTCCACTGAGAACGTTGAATAATTCAGTTTTAGCGCTTTTTTTAGGTGGATGCAAACTTCTCCACTGGACACGTCGCGTACCCAAACAGCCTATTTAAGCGACTTCGGGTCGTCAGGAGCTTACCTCACAGCGAAGGCATACGTCATCGCTGGTGAAACAAAAACCGAAAATGTTTGATTGTAACAATCGAACATGCAAGAAACGCCAGAGCGTTTCTGCACAGAAAGACTAAAGTCTTTCTAGTGCAGGAAAACGCAGCGTTTTCCGCACAGGAAGAGGTAACAACCCCCATGCAAGCAATGCACCAACCCCAAGAGCATGGCACCCTGACAGGGCTGCCAGCAGAGAGTAAAGAGAAGAAGTCGACACCAATCAAGCGTTTCCAGGCAGGAGCGATCACTGCGACAGTCTGGGAGAACGCGGATCCGTTTAATCCCTACAAGGCTTATCGCACGGTATCCTTTGATAGGACCTTTCAGGACAAGCAGGGCAAGTGGCGCAGTTCAAACTCACTGCGCGCAACTGATCTCCCGAAGGCCGTAATTGTGCTCAAGAAAGCTTATGAATTTCTGGTGCTGAGGGATTGGGCCGGAAATCCTTCGGCGCAATGAGCTGAAATTCCGGCCGCTCCGGAAGATTTTCGGCAATTTGACGACAACGCATAAAGTTCCCAGAGAAAACATAAATAAAGAGGATGATACCCATGAGACATGAACAAGAACTAGAGTTAGAGCAAGTGCGAGAAGAAGAGCTCACAGAAGAAGTCACTGAAGAGATCACTGAAGAGATCACTGAAAAGCCAGAGAAGAGACGCAAGATGGAAGACAAAAAACAGATATCAATCAGCGAACTACCGGGCGTAGGCCCCGCCACTGCCGAGAAGCTTGCCGCGGTGGGTTTTGGTGATTTGATGGCGATCGCAGTAGCGACGCCAGGCGAGATCATCGATGCGACAGGTATCGGTGATGCGAGTGCGAAAAAGCTCATCGCAGCGGCAAGAAGCCAACTGCAGATGGGTTTTGAGTCTGGCGATGATGTGCTTGCGCGCAGGCAGAAGATCATCAAGCTGACCACAGGCATCAAAGCATTTGATGCTCTCTTGGGCGGTGGTTTTGAGACGGGCTGTATCACCGAGTGCTTTGGTGCGTATGGATCCTCAAAGACACAGATCGCCCACCAATTGGCGGTCAATGTCCAGCTTCCTATCGAGAAGGGCGGCTCAGATGGTATGGTGGTCTATATCGACACAGAGAACACCTTCCGTCCTGAGCGTATCATGCAGTTTGCTATTGGTGCAGGCATCGACCCGCAAGAGGCGCTCAAGAAGATCAAGGTGGCAAAGGCCTATAACTCGGATCACCAGATGCTCCTTGCAGAAAAAGTGGAGGATCTCATCAAGAAGGATGGGCTCAACATCAAGTTGGTCATTGTTGACTCGCTCACCGCGCACTTCCGTGCGGAGTTTGTGGGTAGGGGCTCGCTTGCCGAGCGTCAGCAGAAGCTCAACAAACATATGCACGTGCTCTCGAGGCTAGCGGATATCTACAATCTCTCAGTGTATGTGACCAATCAGGTCATGGCAAGGCCAGACACCTTCTTTGGGGATCCCACTGAGGCGATCGGAGGCAACATCGTGGGTCACAATAGCACCTTTCGTATCTATTTGCGTAAGGGCAAGAAGGGGTCCAGGGTCGCAAAGCTCATCGACGCCCCTAATCTTGCGGACGGAGAGGCGAGCTTCCGCGTGGAGACTGACGCGCTCAAGGACATGTAGGTCCTTTTTTCTCTTTTGTTTTTGACTTTTTATCCAGTAAGTTTAAATACGATGTAGGCATAATGCCATCTATAATACATTTGGAGTACCTAAGGTATGTTTGGAAGACCAAGAATGGGATCGCGCGATGGCGCAATGAGAAACCCGCCAGTATCGGTGGGCGAAGAGTTAGATGTCACCATTGAGGCCGTCGGCGAAAAAGGCGACGGTATTGCCAAGAA
>DATDXB010000111.1:0-5422 GCA_035289465.1 Candidatus Nanoarchaeia archaeon | reverse complement strand
CCTGCTTGGACATAAGGAGGCAGATACTCCCGTGCCCCTCCAGCAACCAAACGATACAACTCTTGACGTAGGCGGCCCTGCATGGATACATCACCCGGCTCGGCAGCAAAACGACGACCCATATCGCGCAATCGTTCATCCATCCCCTCACCTGAGCCCTCGTCATTTAAAAAGCCGTGCCCGGAAATCTTTCGGCGTTCACTAAACAACACATAAATACCCATTCGTCTTCCGCCAAGGTAATGGACGCGACAGAACTCATCACAGCATTCGCCGATCTCTTCAGGCAGTCCTATCATGCGGAGCTCTCTGAGCAGGCAAGAAAAGGCAATCCCTGGATTCCCGTTGATTTCTCAGATATCGCAAAGTTCAACCCCGATGTAGCCGACTACCTATTAGATACTCCAGAAGAAGCCCTAAAAGCCGCCCAATTAGCCATCGAACAAATCGATCTCCCTGGCGAAAAAAAAGGTTGGGAGATGCGTGTCAGAAATCTTCCTCTCTCGCAAAAGGTGATGGTAAGAGATGTGCGTTCTAAGCATATCGGCAAGCTCCATAGAATCGATGGTGTCGTCAGGCAGAAATCCGATGTCAGACCCTTAGTCACCACAGCTAAGTTTGAGTGTCCTTCCTGCGGCAATGTGATGGTCATCTTGCAGTTAGATGCGAGTTTCAAAGAGCCCACAAAGTGTGGTTGCGGTAGAAAGGGCAAGTTCCGCATGATTTCAAAAGAGCTCTGTGATGCGCAAAGAGTAGTGTTAGAAGAGATCCCTGAAGAGATCGAAGGTGGCGCCCAGCCAAAACGCATGAATGTCTTTCTCAAAAACGACCTGGTCTCGCCGTTCACTGAAAAGAAGACCAATCCAGGGTCCAAGATTATGGTCACAGGGATGGTCAAGGAGATTCCCATCTTCCTCAAGACAGGGGGGCAATCCACAAGATTTGACCTCATCATCGAATCAAACCAGGTGGAACCCATTGGTGAGGAGTTCTCAGAGTTGTCCCTTTCTCCAGAAGAGGAGCAGAAGATTAAGGAGATCGCCCAAAGTCCGCGTCGTCAGGCGATGCTCACGCAAAGCCTTGCGCCGTCCATCTACGGCCATGAGAAGATCAAGGAGTCCTTGCTACTACAAATGGTGGGTGGTGTTAGGAAGACACGAAATGATGGAGTGGTCACTAGAGGTGACATGCATATTTTACTCATAGGAGATCCGGGTTCAGGTAAGTGTCTGGTAGGCGATACCAAGATTCCGTTGTCGGACGGGTCCATATCTACCATCAAGGACATTGTAGAAGGGAAATCGAAGTCAAAAATCAATGTTATTCAAAGAGCTGGACGACTTGCAGTGCAGACTCCGGCAAGATATTGGAAGCGCAAGAGCCCCAAGCATCTCCTCAAGATAAGGACTCAGTCAGGAAAAGAGGTCCTGATCACTAAGGAACATCCCTTATTCACGCTCCAGCAGGGGATGATTGTGGCATCTCCAGCACATGACCTCAAAACAGGACAGTTCATCGCTGCGCCAAGAAAGCTGGACTATCATGGGGCGGTGCAATCATTACCGACGGTTTTTGATAGGTCACGCTCAAGGAATCAACAAGCTCTCAAGTTCCCAAAGAATCTCACAAAAGAGTTCGCCCGTCTCTTAGGATACCTCTTAGGTGATGGCTATGTGAGCTTCTCAAAGACATCAGGATGGGTGAGTCTCACCAACAGCAATGTGAAGCTCATTGACGACTTCAGTAAGCTCATCAAGGATATCTTCAATGGTCATACATCGACAAGGATCAGCAAGGGCAAGACTGCGAGTGATTGTTACATTATGTCGCTATCTTTGGTGAACTTCCTCAAGGCGATAAGTGAGGGCATCGTCGCGACATCAGCGCATAAGCGCATCCCACAGGCAATCAACAAGTCGAGGAAGGCTGTGCTGAGGGAATTCTTGAGGGCGCTCTTTGAGTGCGAAGCCCACATCAATCTCAAGAAGGGCCAGGTCGAATTCACAACGATCAGCCGCCATCTTGCTGAGGATGTCCAGACCAATCTGCTCAAGTTTGGTATCATCACATTATTCAAGCAAAAGATGAAGTACGCGGCAAATACACTGAACAAACGAAGAGTCCCAGCCTATGAGCTTATCATCAGCGGTGAACAGGCGGAGTCCTTTGTGAAACAGATAGGGTTCATCTCCAAGGAGAAGAGCTCAAAGAGCAAGTCGCTTTGTGGCAGGAAGAGAAACACCAATATCGACGTGATCCCTCAGATGAGCGAGATTCTCAAGCTGATGAGAAAACGCCTGGGCCTCTATCAGAAGCACATGGGCGTTCCGCGGACGACGTATACGCATTATGAACGTGCCGATAGGAATCCGTCAAGGACAAGCTTTCAGAAGGTGATAGAGACAGTACAAAATCAAGTCCCTCACGATGAATATCTCCAGATGCTAAGACAACTAGCGCACGCAGATATCTTCTGGGACAAGATTATCTCAATTTCAACGGTCAATGCAACGGATGCATACGTCTATGATCTCGAGATCAAGGACAATCACAACTTCGTCGCAAATAACATAGTGGTGCACAATTCCCAGCTCCTCAAGCGCATCCAAAAGATTGCTCCTAAAGTCCGTTTTGTTTCAGGTAAGGGAGCGTCAGGTGCGGGTCTGTCAGCGGCGGTCGTCAAAGACGAATTCTTGCAAGGTTGGTCGCTAGAAGCAGGAGCATTGGTTCTTGCGAACAAAGGTATGCTGCTCTTAGATGAACTGGATAAGATGTCAAAAGATGATGCATCAGCCTTACATGAAGGTCTAGAACAACAAACCATTTCCATCGCAAAAGCGAATATCCAAGCGACGCTCGTCTGTGAGACCACCGTCCTCGCCGCAGCAAATCCAAAATTCGGCCGTTTTGACCCATACGAACCTGTTGCAAAACAAATCGAACTTCCCTCGACGCTCATCAATCGTTTTGATCTCATCTTCCCTATCAAGGATCTGCCCGACCCGCAGAGAGACGGCACCATGGCGGCGTTCATCCTCAACCTCCACCAGAACAGAGGCGAGGTCAATACGGAGATTGACACGGCGCTCCTAAGGAAGTACTTGGCATACGCGAAGAGGTACAACCCAGGACTCACCGATGACGCGATGGAAGCGCTCAAGGAATATTACATGAAGATGCGTCAGTCAGGCTCAAATGAAAGGGGCTCAAGATCGATTCCGATCTCAGCGCGTCAATTGGAGGGTCTCGTGCGTATGACGGAAGCATCGGCGAGATTGCGTCTCTCAGACAAGGCGGAGAAGAGCGATGCGTTAAAGGCGATTGAGCTCATGGATTTCTGCCTGAGACAAGTGGCCTTTGACGAGGAGACAGGGACCTTTGATATCGATAGGGTCTCTTCAGACACCACAGCGTCAGAGCGTAATAAGATCGGAGCGATCAAGGAGATTTTTGCTGAGCTTGAGAAGCTCTTAGGTCAGGTGGTTCCTGCTGAAGATATCGGCAAGATGGCCAAGGAGAGAGGCATAGAATCCTCTGAAGTCGATGAGATCCTGGAGAAGATGAAACGCAAGGGGGACGTGTATGAACCACGAGCGGGATTCTATTCTCGTTTAGGTTGAATTATTGGTTCGATCCTACTGTTGCTGCGGCGCATTTGTGTAAATCAGACAGCTTTGTTTCATCCAGCGATCGCTGACTTCTTCGCAAGGGGCAGATTGTTTGTTCTTCAGAGCAAAATCAAGATAGCAGGCGTCGCGTAATTTGGTGCCTGAGATGGATTTGCAGACATCAGAGCGTTCTGCGGCGAAGGCGACGGTCTTGAGGCAGGAGTCTGCTTGGGCGACGACTGCGATGCTCTTGCATAAGTTAACAGCATCGCCAGTATTACTGGCAGCTTGGTCTTCTGCGCGCTTACGCACTTCCATGATTGCCTCACCCTGAGTCAGTGGTCTGACTTTGCAGTCTTGTGCGCAGGAGGCTTCAGTCTCTCCTGTTTCGCATTCAAAGTTGCCGCAGCAGGGGCTCTTGGCTTCAAAGAGACAACGCCCATCAGTGCATTTGTCAAGCGTACAGGGATCATAATCATTGCAGCTGGGCTTGCAGACTCCAGGTGCGCCTGATGGGACAGAGGGTGTCGTTGGAGTCGTGCCCAGAAGGGGTGGTTTTCCGGTCGGCGTTGTTCCAGGTGTTGCGATACCTTCAAATGTGAATCGATGCGTAGCGACGGATTGTTCATCGCCGATGCGGGCAGTGACGGTGAGGACGTAGTCTCCGGATCGGAGGGTAGGGGGTAATACCAAACTACTTTTCTTGACGGCGCTACCGCGGACTTGCACTTGTTCGCTTTGGCTGATGATGCGTTCTCGGGTTTGGTCATTGTGGATTTCAATGATTACGTCAACAGCATAGGGGTCCTTAACTCCTGTGCTGATACTGCGGCTAAAAACAAAGGGAGTTCCAGGGCGCAGGCTTGCGGGGGCATCTGCGACGGAGATCTTGATGCCGACTTCTGATGGTGCAAGCAGGAGCACGAGTCCGTAGATGAGAGCGACAAGTAAGATCGCGCAAGCAACGCCTGCGATTACAAACTTGAGAGGGGATCGTGTAGGATGAAACGCTTCTGCGATGGCTTCATCGATCTGTTGGGGTGGGTATCCCGCTCCGATGAGATTTGCCCTGATGCTTGCGATGGCATATCCTTGGGAAACCGAGCTGCGGATGTAGTCTATCAGCTCCTTTGAGGCCATGTGTTGACGCCCGCAACGACCATATTTAAACCCTACGGGGACTGAGAAGAGAAGCGGATAACCATTTTATACCCTGCCTGCACTCCCCAGGTCATGGCTGAAATCAAGCGTGCGGTGGCGCGCCATATCCGGATCAGCACCTTGCGAAATGGGGAATATGTCAAGCAAGGTGGTTGGGATCCCAATTTTGTGAAGATCTCTTCTGGCGAACAGGTGAGTCGGGCCAATGTGATGGGTGTGGTGATCACAGAGCCTACTGACCTTGAACTACAAATCGATGATGGTTCAGGTAAAATGACCTTGCGCCAGTTTGAGGCGACCCTACCCTTAACCAGGTTGAGGATCGGCGATCCGGTCTTAGTGATTGGAAGGCCGCGCGAATATGAGCGCGAGATTTATCTTCTTCCTGAGATCGTCAAAAAAATAGATCCTGTTTGGATTAAGGTGCGTATGCAGCAGGTCCCTGCTGAGGAATCGGCTCAAAAGCAAGCGCAGCCGGTAAATGAGGACTTGCCAAAGCCCCAACAGGAAGCTGCGCGTTTCCGTGAAAGCTATGAGAGGATCTATTCCTTGATCCGCCAATTAGATGATGGCAAGGGCGCTGATGTCGAAGAGGTTTTGCAGACATCACAGATCAAAGAAGGCGAAGAGATCATCAAACAGCTCATTCTTGA
>DATDXB010000110.1:0-3155 GCA_035289465.1 Candidatus Nanoarchaeia archaeon | reverse complement strand
CCCCGCGATGTCGAGAACAACTCTGTCGTCGTTGTACGACGCGACAACCGCCACAAAGAGACCGTCGCCACAAAAGACCTCAAGAAGCGCGTCCCTGAGATCCTTGAAGAGATGCAACGCGACTTATTCATGACCTCAAAGAAACACCTGGAATCTTCTATCGTCCGGGTGAAGACCTTTGAGCAATTCGTCGAAGCAACCGACCACAAGAAAATCGCGCTCGCACCACACTGCGGATCCGCCGGATGCGAAGAGCAGCTCAAGGACAAGACCCAAGGAGTGACCTCCAGATGCGTGCCTTTTGAAGGCAGTGAGACTTCTGAGACATGCATCAACTGCAGCGAGCGCGCGATGTATCTTGTCTACTTCGCACGCAGTTATTAGACGTAAACTAACGACTCGATTTATAGACAATTGCGTTAATCGTGTTACGTTTACATGCAATTGTCTATCTGTGAATTGCGCCTATTCATATGGCTTAATCAGCGCAATTCACTATAGAAGCAGAACAAGGATGCTATTTTTTGAGATGAATGTATTGATGAAGCCAGCGCAGCTTTTGTGGCAACAACTGGTTCTTTTGCCACTGCCACAATGACCGCATCACCTTTCTTGGCCTGTGTCTGCCCTGCAAGGTTTGAGAAGTCATCATCTAAACCTGCTGCATACAAACGATCCTTCATCGACAAGACCAATGCCGCTTGAGCGCCATTTGCAATCGCGCAATCCCTTGCGTGCCAGGAGAGCTCTCCTGCACCCTTAAGGACAATCGCGACCTGCGCACTTTCTGGAAAAAATTGAGTATATACCCGCAAGGGACCAGACATGGCTGCATGGATCTGGGCCCTCAGGTCCGCCCCCTTAGCGGAATACTCATGCCCCTGATTTGTGGATACTATCAAAGCCTTCTCTTTGAGGGCGTCTAGGATCGAACGCATCGCACCTTCACCCACACCCACCTGCTTTGTCAGGGCTATGCGTGATTTTGAGGAGCCCATGAGCAAGAATGTCAAAACTACATCAAGATCTGAAAAACTGGGTTTTGCCCCTACCATCCCCACGTCGATGGCGTTAAGGTATAAAAACCTAGTGAAGCGCACAAATCGAATAAAAAAAAGTGTGCTATTCACCGTTTAGAAGACGATACGATCCATCAAATCACAAGTCGTCTTCTAAATTGTCGAAAAGCTTTAATACGCCGTCGATGAGGTGCCCTTATGGCGTCAGCAGGAGATCAAGTCAGCATCATTTGCGACGACAAGACCTACGAGGGTACGCTGATGCCCAGGCCCGAGTTGTTGTCTTCTGATATCGTGGTGCTCAAATTAGGACATGGATACAACATCGGAATAGATAAGAAACGGATCAAAGAGACCAACGTCGTCAAGAAGTATTCGCCCTCAAAGAAGACATCTGTGCCTCCTACCCCCAAGAAAGGATTGCCCACCGTCGCTTTGGTGTCCTGCGGAGGCACCATCTCTTCTCGCGTCGACTATTATTCGGGAGGGGTCTCTGCAGACTATACCGCCTCGGACTTCCTCGCCATGTGCCCAGAACTCGGCCACCGCGCAAACATCACTGCTGTCGCCGCAAAACAGCTGATGAGCGAAGATATCACCCCCCATGATTGGATGGATATCGCCAGGTCCGTCAAAAAAGCAATCGATGATGGCGCTGATGGCGTTGTTGTGACGCATGGCACGGATACCCTTCACTATACCGCAACGATGCTCTCCTATCTGCTCAAGAACCTCAACAAACCCGTCGTGATCACCGGCGCACAACGCTCCATCGATCGACCAAGTTCTGACGCATTCATGAACCTCACCTGCTCAGTCATCGCGGCAAGCAGCAAACAGTTACATGGCGTGATGACCTGCCTGCACGGCGAAAGCGATGATCGTTACTGTCTACTGATCCCTGGAACCAAGGTCCGCAAGATGCACACCAGCAGAAGAGATGCATTCCGACCCCTTAACGCGACAGCAATCGGCAAAGTCTATCCTACTGGAAAGATCGTTTTGAGCACGCCACAAGCTCCCCCGCCGACGGGACAAGTCACCATCGAAGGAGGATTTGAAGCAAAAACAGGAATCGTACTGATCCACCCCGGCATCTCTCCAGATCTCATCGAGCATTTCGTCGAGCAAAAATACCGCGGACTTGTGGTCTCGGCCACGGCCCTAGGACACGTACCTACGGGCACTCACAGCTTGATCCCCTCACTCAAGAAGGCCGTCGATTCCGGCATAGTCGTCGTCATCAGCTCCCAGACCCTGTATGGACGCGTGCATCCCCATGTCTACACCAATCTACGAAAACTCTCACTCTCAGTCGGCGCGACATTCGTAGAAGACTTACACCCTGAAGCAGCCTACTGCAAACTCGGTTGGGCGCTCTCACAGAGCAAGGACCACGACCACGTCAAGCGCATTTTGCTCAACCCCCTACAAGGTGACATCAGCACAAGGAGTGTACCCTACGACAGTTTCCTCTCATGATATGCGACCCATCAAGAAGATCCTCAATGACATCAAGTGGAACCCTCAGCATAAGTCCAAAGAATACCCCCTCGGATACTATGATCGCGTCCAGAAGAAGATCATCGATATTCCCTATGAAGACATCATCAGAATCGACGAAGACAGTATGGTCCTGCTCGACGACAAAGGGGAAGAGACCTATATCCCCCTTCACCGCATCGTCAAGGAAAACGGACATCCCATCTGGGAACGACATGTCGCAGGTGATCTGAAATGAGCCACGACTACACAAAGCTCGGATTCAAGTGCGGACTTGAAATCCATCAACAACTCTATACAGATAAATTGTTCTGCACATGTCCCAGTATCGTGCGCGATGAGAACCCTCACGTGCGTACCTTGAGCAGACGACAAAGGCCTGTCATCGGTGAGACTGGCGAGGTCGATGCGGCCGCGGCGTTTGAATCCACACGCTCAAAACTATTCATCTATGAATTCCGCGACACGTCAAGCTGCCTTGTCGAGCTTGATGAAGAACCGCCCCATGCACTCAACACGCATGCCCTCGCCGTGGCCCTTCAGGTCGCAAAACTACTCCACGCACGACCTGTCGATGAGATCCAAGTCATGCGCAAGATCGTAGTCGATGGATCCAATGTCTCTGGATTTCAA
>DATDXB010000109.1:0-5795 GCA_035289465.1 Candidatus Nanoarchaeia archaeon | reverse complement strand
TTTTTACACGAACTGAGGTGTGGTTATCGTCGGTAGAATATAATCTTATCGACGATAACCACTTATTTTCTTTATAAACCAAGTTCCACACGCAATCAAGGTTCCAAAAAGTCGCTATTTTTGCCGAAATCACGGACTAATCAGAATGTCTCATTAGTTCACAATCTTTATAAACAATCGCCCATGAAATCGTCGTAGAATGGCCCTCAAATTCAAGACCACCAAAGACCTCAAGATCTCTTCTCGCGTCGTCGATCAGGTCATCGGCCAAGAGGATGCTGTGCGCATCGTCAAGAAGGCCGCAGAACAACGCAGACACGTCTTGTTGATAGGGGACCCTGGAACCGGTAAATGCGTTGGCAAAGATACTCTCATCCAACTCTCCGATGGATCCGTGATCACGGCAGAAAACCTCTATACCCGGCTCAAAGGCGGTCACACCCATCACGCCCTTGCGGTCAACCCTGATCTCACCCTCTCCCATTCAGCACTCATCAGAGCAGAACAAACAACAACCGAAGCCTGGCAGATCAAGACCAATACTGGAAAAGAGATCACCATCAGCAATGAGCATCCATTCCTTGAATTAGGGACCAAGGGAGTCCGCTGGACGCTCACCAAGGACCTCCGCCCTGGCTCCTACATCGCAGCTGCACGAAGAGTGGAGCATATCGAAGAACTGCAACCCCTACCAGACCTGTTTATTCAATATACACCAACCCTATCGCATACCAATGTCAAAGAGATCAACATCCCTTCATTTGTGACAGAAGATTTTGCCGAATTTTGCGGCTATCTGTGGTCCGAAGGGTATATTGCACGAAAACGTGCGATCACATTCACCAATAGCGAAAAATCCCTTATCGAAAGGTTCACGACCATAGCACAATCATTGTTTGGACTTGAAGCGCATATCAGATGGTTTCAGCATAAACATGCGTTTGTTGCAACAATCCAATCATCCACGCTTGCCAAGAACCTCTCTGTACTCGGCTGGGGGGAAAAAATCCCCGACATCCTGCTTCAAAGCCCGCGTGCGGTCAAACGCGCATTTCTTCGCGCATATTTTGATGGGGACGGAAGCGCGACAAAAAAGGCGTTTGAGGTCACTACCAAGAATCACCTCATCTCACGACAGCTTCAAAGTATGCTGCTCGGGTTTGATATTCCCCCCATTTTCAAGAGAGTTCACAAGCGGGCAACAAATAGCAATATGGCCCTAAAAGAGTACTATGCCCTTATCATTTCCGATGTTGAAAATCTGGCCAAGCTCTGTGAAATAGGATTTAGCATTCCTCGAAAAATGGATCGACTTATCCAACTCACCCAAAGAAAACCTCAATCGAATATCGACAAAATCCCCCACATCGGATCCACTATCTTCGAGCTCAAAGAAGCACTCCGCCTAACAGCAGAAGATATCGGAATAGGCGTCCATCAATTTCAAAGATACCTACGCGGAACCCGCGTCCCTACACGCGCAACCGTCGAGAAGGCAATCAGAGTCTTTGCACAACGATTTGTCGCGCTCAAGACCATCTGCCCCCAGATTAGAACTGATGGGTCAATGGACCTGACGCAACTTTGTTCTGAGATTGACCTTTCAAAAGCAGCACTTTCTCACAAGACAGGCATCCCTGTTCTAGAAATCTCGAGCGCGCTTGAATCCAAAGATCCTCTCCTCAGACAATGCATATTCGAACTCCTGACACAATGCACGAACCACATTGTTGAAGAGAAACTCATCGGGCTTACACAGCTCGTCTGCGCAGATGTCATCTGGGAACGCATCAAGAGCATAACACCCATAGGGCAGCAAACCCTCTATGACTTTGAATCACAAGGAACCCACAACTTTCTCGCTAATAACATCTTTGTCCACAATTCAATGCTCGGACTTGCCCTTGCTGAACTTCTGCCTAAGGAGAAATTAGTGGATGTCCTCGCCTTTGCCAATGAAAATGATGAGAACCAACCCCTGATCCGCACCGTTCCCGCCGGACACGGCAGAGACATCGTCTCAAGAGCACGCGTGCAAAGTGTGGGCATGTTCAAGAACCAAAACATCATCTTCTTGATCCTTGCGCTGATCTCCATCATCATCCCGTACTATCTCTACAGCAAAAAACTCTTCCCCTTCGACTCACCCATCATCTATGCCGCCTCCATGGTCACCAGCGTGCTGTTCTTAGTCGGCATCGCCATCATGATCAATATGGGCAAACGCATGGGCGGAGTGAAGACATTATTGCCCAAAGTCATCGTCGACAACTTCGGCAAGAAGCAAGCGCCCTTCTTTGACGCCACGGGATCCCATGCAGGGGCATTACTCGGCGATGTCTTACATGATCCGTTCCAATCACTTTTTAGTAGTAACACTTTTGAATCCATCGACGAAAAAAATGCCATAAAAAGAGTCACTTCAAGAGAGTTAATTGATGACCTTTTTTTGAAATATTCCTCAACTATCCAACTGCGGGAAGAGAAGAATTACGAAGCCCTCCACATCCCAGAACACATCACTCTTCTGGGGGAGACAAGAGGTTCAGTTTCTCCGGTTGACGTTTTATCATCTTCCCGCTATGACTATGACGGAAAGATGATAAAACTTACAACCTCCAACAACACACAACTTATCGTCACCCCTGAGCATAAGATTGCCATCTGGAGAAATGAAAAGATCGATTATGCAGAAGCTCGGCACATCAAAGAAGGAGATGAAGTCGTCGCAAAATCAGAAGATATCATCCTTGAGGAACAAGATATCATCAACACCTATGATGAAGAACACCAAGAACAGTGCCATCTTTATCATGAGTATCTTGAGACAATGTCAAATAATCCAACATTGGGGTATAAACGAATCGCAAGAGCGATGGGACAACCCGACCATAAAACACGATGGTGGCATGCAGAAAAACATGTTCCAGTCCCCATACAAACAGTTAATTGGTTGAAATCAAGAGGATTGCTCCCCCTGAGATTAGGAAATCCCAAATTGCCTTTAATTGCAAAGATATTCGGATCGACATTTGGCGATGGAGGAATCTTCGAGACCCTCAATGCCATCTTCTTATCCAGTTCTAATTATTTTGATACTGATGAATTTGCCAAAGATCTTCAAAATGTATTTGGAGATTCGATTCTATTGAACGCCGATCTTCGAGAGGGGGGCGAATTTGGACATTCTTGGTGCGCCTGGAACACCAATAGGAATATTGTCCGCTTTTTTATCGCCCTAGGCGCACCAAGGGGAAATAAGACACAAAAAGAATTGATCGTTCCGGAGTGGGTTAGACTACAGACAATTTTGCAAGATGAGTTCTATGGATCTTTATTTGGCGGTGAACTCGGTATCTCTCAAGACCGTAATACTCTGCGAATAGAATTCGCACTTACGGGGTTACCTTACCTAAATGAAAACCGGATTCGATTTCTCACCGAGATCATGAACTATCTGCGATCAAAGTCAGTCATTATTAATCCGCGCGGCGTCGATATTCGACCAGTAAAATCTGAAAAAAGGACAATGGGCAATAATATCTATAGGTTCCTCCTCTCACAGACACCTGCCAATAGCAAGCTCTTTAGCGAGTCGATAAAGATCAACTACTGCAATATGAAAAAATGGAAGGTTCTCACCGCTATCAATAATGACTATCGAGAGAAACTCCACCGATATCTTGATCTCCGCGCCAAGGGACTCGGAGCGGAGTCCATCATGAAACAATTAGAGATCAGCCCAAAATATCTGTATCACATCCTCAATCACACCAGCATTGAATCGGGCGAGATAGAGCCAGAACTATGAAACTCACCAAACAAACTATCAAAAAAGTAGAAACAATCCCCTACAAAGGAAAACTCTACAACGTCACCACTAGCTCAGGAAATGTCATCGTCAACGGCATCCTCTGCAAGAACTCAGGAGGACTAGGCACACCAGCCCACGAACGCGTCATCGCAGGCATGATCCACAAAGCGAATCTCGGCGTGCTCTTTGTCGATGAGATCGCGACTTTACAGCCCGCCACTCAACAAGAAATGCTGACCGCTCTACAGGAAGGCAAGTTCGCCATCACAGGACAATCTGAGAGGTCTGCCGGAGCCATGGTGCGCACCGAATCTGTGCCTTGCAATTTCGTCTTGGTCGCCGCAGGCAATATGGAGAACATCAACAAAATGCACCCAGCGCTTCGCTCAAGAATACGGGGATATGGATACGAAATCTCCATGAACGACACCATGCCCGACACCCCCGAGAACCGCGACAAAATCGCCCTGTTTGTCGCCCAAGAAGTCATCAAGGACGGCAAGATTCCCCACTTCTCAAAAGATGCAGTCGATATCCTTGTCAATGAAGCACGACGCATGGCAAACCGCAAAGGACACTTGACCTTGCTTCTTCGCGATCTTGGCGGACTTGTCCGTGCTGCTGGCGATCTTGCGGTTGAACAAGGCGCTAAGTTGGTCGAACCCGCTCATGTGCTTGACGTCAAGAAAGTCGCACGCAATCTCGAACAACAGATCGCAGACCGCTTCATCGAGCGCAAAAAAGAATACGAAGTCATCATCACCACAGGCAGACGCGTCGGGCGCGTCAATGGACTTGCCGTCATCGGCTCAGGAGCCGCATTGTCAGGAATCATCTTACCTATCGAGAGTGAAGTCGTCCCTGGCGGCAAGGAAAAAGAGATTGTGGCGACAGGTAAATTGGGTGAGATCGCCAAAGAAGCCGTCAAAAACGTCTCAGCCATCATCAAACGCTACTTCGGCGAAGACATCAAGGAAAACCACGACATCTATGTGCAGTTCCTCCAGACCTATGAAGGCGTCGAAGGGGATTCCGCATCCATCGCTGTAGCGACGTCTATTATTTCTGCATTGCACCATGCCCCTGTCAAACAAGAATACGCCATGACCGGATCACTCTCTGTACGCGGCGATGTCCTGCCCATAGGCGGCGTGAGCGCCAAGGTAGAGGCAGCGATCGATGCAGGTGTCAAATTCGTCATCGTCCCTGACTCGAATCTCCAAGACATGGTCGTACGAGAGGATAGGCTCAAGAAGATCACAGTCATCCCTGTGAAGAGGATTGAAGATGTCCTCAAGATCGTGATCGACTGGAAGGGCAAAGAAGAGATCCTCAAACAGATCGTGAATACGGCCGCCTAAGAGCCTGGTTTACAAGGGAATACGGGGCCCAGAAGCCCTATGCGAAACATTTATATTCGTTCTAGAGAGCCTTAGAGGCATGATCAGTGACATCAAAGAGGTCATCCAATGCCCTGACTGCGGTAGCTCCAATATCGTCTATAGCGAGCTACGCACCCAAGTCATCTGCAGGGATTGCGGACTGGTCTACGAACCCCTGTCGCCTGCTGAAGAGGCTAAATTCGAAAAGATCCAAGGCATGAGCGCAAAGGGCAAAAACGCACCAGCAAAGACCCCTAAACCGACTGCGAAAAAAACAGTCAAACGCAAGTAAGACTGTCACAATCCCTTTTCTTGTAGGTGTTCCCTTCGCATTTGATTCTGAATACGCTGAGAAGATTTCTAATCATTGAGACGAGAACAAAATAGATACTTAACAAAAAATCAGCAGAAATGACTATCATTTCTGAGATTACACTTGGGTGCAAGACTTTAGGAGTTAAGGGCCAGTCAAGAAATGAACTGGTCAAGTTTGTTGAGGATTAATTGAGTAATTCCAGTCTCCGTGGAATTTTTCTGGCGTGAGATTAATTTTATTGTAGTTATCATTGGATATTTTTCTTCCAGTTGCATATTTGTTC
>DATDXB010000108.1:0-3334 GCA_035289465.1 Candidatus Nanoarchaeia archaeon | reverse complement strand
GATCAAGCACTGCTTCATCTCTTGAGGATTATCCTCTTTGAATCTGAGGAGTGAGCCCAAACCCTTAGTTGCATGCTTGGAAACAATAACGTCAAGATCCATGATTCCCCTTTCAGTGAGATAACTCTTGAAGGCAGCACTGTGCGCAAGAACTCGTCGATTCGTATCTAAGACCTCTTCGGGAAGGTCCTTGCCAAAATACGCCGAAACACCAGCTCCTCCCTTAGTTCTTGTGGTGTTATCGAGACAGCGCTGAACAATGCGTTGCTGATCACCCGAATTATACTGTGCAAGATCCTGGCTGAAAACTCCCAACTCGACTAAGCGCTGCTTCAAACTCAAAAGGGGGTTATGTCTGAATCCGAAGAGTGAGTCCAAACCCTTAGTCGCATGCTCTCCTCTGACCGCATCAAGATCGGTTATTGGATCATTCTGGAGCGAGGCATAATACTCGTTTAAGGAGACCAGGATCCTTTGTGGATCTTTGTCATGGATGGCTTGAGTGATGGCTTCGAGGGACATATTCTCTATGGGCCTAGTTCTTTTAAAAAGGTTCTCCTTGTCCAGTCGTTAATCGCTTATTCTTCCTGGCTTTTCCGGAGTATCCACAATTTTCTGCAATTTCCTAACTCTTCTGAATCCTCGTTTCTCAAGCGAATCCGTAAATAATGCAAGATCTCTTCGGAATGCCTGTTCCTCGAGTTCTAAATGAGGTACTATCTTTTGCTTATAGCCGTTCTGGCACAAAAAGTCACTATACCAAAGAATGAATGTGGCCTCTTCTTTGGTCTCATCACCACACCTAACATTTTGCCTCTCAGTAATCGATATTTCCTCAGTTGGATGATTGTCCGGGTTATAGATTGCTTCATATTCTCTGGCTGTAAGGTAACGAAACCCTTCAAGATCCAGCTCTGAGAATCTCTTGATCTCCGTGTCATCTCCGAAATAGTACTCCCTATCTTTTGCGTCTTTAATTTCACCAAGCCTTATGATAAGACCATCAAGAAACGCATAAAATCTTTCGTAGAGGGGGTGTTGCTCTTCTTTGACTTTCTTAAGTATGTCGATAACCCCCTTTTGGTGAAACCTTCCCATTGCACTTGCAAACGAGGTATTACCTAAGAAATGAGAATCATACGCTGGGTACACTACAGCTCCCAGACGCCACTCGTAATATGCTAGTCCCTGTTCATCGAGGCATAATCTTTCTCTTGTTGTTACTCGTGAACTGCGAGGAGATGAGGCAACATACACTTCCTTGCCATCTGTTGCACAACAAACGACTTCAGTTCTGATAAGCCTTTCGCTCAGGGATCTGGCTTGGTCAGGGTCTTTTTCCCGTACTTCGTATTGCTTGTCGTAAATGCATTTGGCATCGAATAGTTGGTTTATCGTGATTTGCTTCATAACGGTCACTTATATGATATTCTGGGAGATCAATAAATATTTGCGTGCTAAAATTATTCTAAACAGAATATTTATATACTTCTATACTCTCTACAGGGAATGACTTTCGACCTTCATCGTCTGCATGAAATTCGTAAGAGATTGAATCTTACTCAGCATCAATTTGCCAAAGCCGCAGATGTAAGTCAATCTCTTATCGCAAAGATAGAGTCAGGAAGGATCGACCCGAGTTATTCAAAAGTCCAGAAAATTGAACAGGCGCTTAACGGATTTCTAAACAAGACAGAACCTGAGGTAAGGACTTTTATGACCAAAAAACTCATTTTTATTGAAGCCACATCGCCTGTTGAAGAAGCTGTAGCGTTGATGAAAAAACATAACATCTCTCAAGTGCCTGTACTACAAAATAATCAAGCGATAGGTCTTGTCTCAGAGAGTAGCGTTTTGGAGGCTGACTTATCACAACTAGGTCATCTTAAAGTAAAGGACGTGATGGCTGAAGCTCCACCTATAGTTTCAGAATCAACAAAATTATCCATCGTGGCATCGCTTCTTAAACAGTTTCCCTTAATACTCGTACGAAAAAAAGAACACTTTATAGGTGTTGTCACAAAGGCAGATTTGCTTCATGTCGCAATGCCATAACCTAAATCTCCCTAAGTTCGAGGGAGTGCCAAATTTTTGTCGATTATGCGCGCGTTTCTTTATTCCAGAATTTGTTTTTAGTGATCCCTATTCCGAGAACTCAACCTTCCTAAATATCGGAATCCCAAACTCTCCCTTCGTATGATTGGAACATTCCTTCTTGCGTTCCCAGAAGAAGAAACATTTAGAGCCAAAGACCTCAAAGTGACGACAGCCTTCGCAGAGCTTGTTTGAGACTGGCTTGGCCATGGGCGGGTGAATATCGAAGATTCTTTAATAGTTTGCGTCTAACGCTTTGATCTGGACTTTGCACTTCTCTGGTGCTTGCGCGGAACCCTTGAACGAGCCACCACTCGCTTTGATCTCAGCTTCTTCCTCAGCGCAGGCTCGGAAGGAGGCGTGACCTTTGGCAAGGGAGTCGATAAGAGACGCGGGCTCACCACTGAGTTCTCCTTGCGCTTTAATTGGAAGTAGATGAATGCCTGATTTGAGCGATAGTCCTCTTCGATATGCACGATCTCATAGTTGTTCTTGACCCAGTTCCTGCGGATCAGATCGCGCAATTGTCCAGCTAACTTTTTGAGATGCGCCTTGGTCGTCGCCTCTGGCGCCACCAAGTGGATGAAGAGCGTGCGATCATAGGGCTTGCTGGGTTGGGTATATCCATAGAGGATTTGCAGGTCCTTATGGACCAGATCCGCTGGAAGATCGAGCTCTACTGTGGGCAAGTCCTTGAATCTTGGGGGGTAGATGATGAGCTTCATTTGAGCAGCTCCAGATTCTCCTCGATCTTCTTCTTACTCATCCCTTTTGAGAGCAAGAACTCGGTGAGATGATCGGTTCGTGGAGGATTCCACTTGAGCTTGTACTTGTTTGTCACGGGCAATGTCTTGATGCAATCATAGACCTCTTTCCAGGTATAGGCATAGTTCCAGCCTGCATACTTGAAGAGCTTGCCAAAGTCCTTCCACTTACGGACAAGTTCTACGGCATGCTTTGGAGAGATACCTACTATCGCTGGATTGAATCGTGTGCCTAGGATCATGCCTAGGACTAGGAGTTGGTCGGCATCGATACCTAGTTCGGTCTGCAAGTCACTTGCCTCAAGCAGCTGCGCTCCTGGAAATTGAGTGTCTTTTTTGCCCTTCTTTGGCTTTGAAGTCGTCAAGCCAAGCACCGCTCGCGGCGATCCATAGAGCAAAGAATCGCTTCCCTCTGAGATCACGGCCCAGACCTCATCTTTTTGGCAGAGATGCGCAGATTGTGCCTCATCTTCTGA
>DATDXB010000107.1:0-8225 GCA_035289465.1 Candidatus Nanoarchaeia archaeon | reverse complement strand
AGGATATCGTAGAGTTTGGACTTTGAGACCTTTGCCTCCCTGCAGATCGATCCGATGGAAGACTCCCCTAATCTCAGCAAGGCCAGGTAGGTCTTGATCTCGCCTTCAGTCAATCCAATTCTGCGAAACACCTCAATGTCCATTCACCATCAACAGCTTTTGAGCTATTTAAGGTTATCTTGGAGTATCCCCCTTAGGGGAACACTAAATTCAAAAGAGAAAAGAGCCTAGTATGGTGAATGAGACCCACCACCACATCCCTCACGTCGATGCTTGTCATCATCCTTTTCGTCTTGACCTCTTGCGGAACGCAAGAGCAGAGCCCTGTGACTATAGGAGCCCTCTTTCCCTTCACAGGAGGCCTCTCGGTCTATGGCGAGGTTGCCCAGCGATCAGCCCAGATCGCAGTCGATGAGATCAACGCTCAAGGAGGCATCAATGGACGTCCCCTAGTCCTTGATTATCAAGACCATCAATGTTCTCCAAAGACTGCAGTCTCTGTCTTCCAACAGCTCCGGACGACCAAGAACATCAGCATCTTCACGTCGGTCGCCTGCAGCGGCACGGTCATCGCCTTAGCACATATGATGGAATCTCCCCCGTCTTTGTTACTTGGCACCATCGTCACCACCCCAGCGATCACCAATATCTCTCCCTTTGTGTTCAGAAACTGGGCATCTGACGCGCACGAAGCGGATTTGCTCTCTAGGGAAGTGATCTCTAAGAACTATCGACGCATCGGCATATTGCATGAACAAACCGATTATGCCGCAGGGCTTGCCAAAGGTCTTGCGCAACGAGTACAAGGCAAGGGAGTTGAGCTTGTGATGGAGTCCTATGCATCCGATGCTGTTGATGTCCACACTCAATTGGCAAAACTCAAGGCCGCCGATACCGATGCGTTGTTCTTGAGTCCGCAGACCGTCACAAGCGCAGACCTTGTGCTAAAGCAGCTCTCTGAACTAGAGATCTCTGCCGATCTGCTGGTCAATGATAATGTCATCAAGATGGGTGAACTGTTGAGTCGGTACTCAACAACCCTCGAAGGAGCTATCGGCGGAGATTACATCGTCGAGCAAGGACCGTCTGCTGAAGAGTTTAAACAACGCTATGTTGAAGCCTATGGATCTGATTGTCCACAGATGAATGTCTGCCTTGGAGTGTATGATGCTATTCATCTGCTCGCCCAAGGTATCTCTGATTCAGGAGAAGATCCAGATGCAGTACGAGCATTCCTTGACGATGTTACCTATGAAGGCATAAGCGGTCGTATCTCTTTTGACGAACACAACGATCGCGAGAATACCTCATATACTCTCTTTATTGTTAAGGAGGGCAAGGCTGTTCCCTTAATAGGTTAGAACAATCATTGATTGTTTTATTTCTTTTTTGCCGTTTTTTTAGGAGAAGGTGATTCTTGAGGATCACGAGGGGCTGATGTTCCCTTCGTGGCCGTTTTATGCCCCTCGATCTTCTTCTTGCCCATCATGTAGGGGACAAGGACCTTGGGCACAGTCACCGAGCCATCCTTGTTCTGATAGTTCTCCAAGATAGCGACCATCGCTCGTGAAGTCGCGACTACCGTGTTATTCAACGAGTGAGGATAGTACTTGTTACCCTGCTTGTCTGCCACCTTGGTGTTCAATCTCCTTGTTTGGTAATCGGTGCAGTTTGAGAGCGAACAGACCTCACGGTATTTCTCCTGACGAGGCATCCAGGCCTCGATATCGCATGATTTCGCCTTGACTGCTGAGAGATCACCTGAACAGAGATCAAGCACGTGATAGGGCAGTTCCAAAGCCTGGAAGAACTCCTCACTATTCTTGAGCATCTCATCATAGAACTTCTTTGACTCTTCGGGTTTACAAATGACGACCTGCTCCACTTTGTTGAACTGATGGGTTCTGAAGAGACCGCGGGTATCGACACCATGCGAGCCGATCTCCTTTCTGAAACACATTGAGTACGCTGTCATCTTGATAGGGAGTTGGTCTTCAGGGATCGCTTCATCCATATACATGGCCATGAGCGGGTGTTCTGAAGTCGCGATAAGGAATAAGTCGTCATTCTCCACCTTGTAGATGACCTCTTCAAAGTCCTCTAACTGGATGACACCTTCATACGCTTTGTGACGCATCATCAGTGGTGGCTCCACATAGGTATAGCCCTTTTTGACCATATGTTCTGTGGCAAAACGGATGAGCGCTTGGTTGAGTAAGGCCAAGTCTCCCTTGAGATAGAAGAATCCCGCGCCTGCTATTTTGGTTGAGCGCTCAAAGTCGGCGATACCTAATTGTTCTGCCAATTCACCGTGGCTGATGAGCTCGAAATCTGGTTTTTTTGGCGTGCCCCACTTTTTGACAACGACATTCTCTGATTCATCCTTGCCGACTTTCACCGAAGGATCGATGATGTTGGGTAAGGTAAGCAAATTCGCCCGGATCTTGTCCTGAAGCTCATTCATCTTCTCTTCACGGCACTTGATCTCTCCAGGGATATCTGCGGCCTTCTTGATCTGCTTTGAGGCATCCTTGCCCTCCTTCTTGAGCGTGTTGATATCCTGAGAAATCTTGTTGCGCTCAGCCCTGGAATCATCATTTTGGGACTTAAGCGTCTTCCACTCCTTATCTAAGGCTAAGGTATCATCCACTAAGGGCAAAAGCTTGTCCTTGTGCTTCTTCTTGAGATTCTCCCTGACCTTCTCAGGATGGTCACGGACCAGATTGATGTCGAGCATGAGAAGGAGGTCATGGATACGATATAAAAATGTTTCTTAGGAAAAATTCCAAGTTATCTTACTTGGCCCTTGATGTCCCGGGTATATTCTTTTTCGGATGTGACTGAGAGATATCCTTTGTTGCGAAAATATTCGAGATATTCACTCTTTTTCTTCGCAAAATCGAGCGCCCTCAACTCGCTCTCATAATCGTACTCTAATTTGATTTGATTGAATCCCAAGAGAAATAAGACTCCTCCAAATACCGTTGTGACGAACCTGTATTTGACCAGAATGTCATCAGAGGGAAGAATGTAGGGGACGGCTAAGAGCAAAATGCCTAAAATCATGACTAACCACGGAAACCTCATTTCTGAAGGAAGGTCCATGATTACCCCATCAACCGAGAAATTGACAATCTGAACCAACTAATTGTCAGGGCGGCAATGAAGAACAGAACTGCCAGAAAAGGATCACTAAAGTACAATGCAAAGATGGATATAACTACACATACCCATAGAAGAATATCGACTTTATTGCGGTTGTCCATCCCGTTCATCAGAGTAAGAGCCATATAAAAACGTTTGTGCGAAATCTTTATATCCTTCAGACTTCACACATAGTGCATGGCACAACTCATCGTGAGTGGTTGTTTTTGGCGATCAGCCTGATTTCTCCTTAGATTCAGCTTTAAACGCATTGCATCATCGACTTGAGATAACTTCCATCTCAATCATCTCCCTTCTTGACCTGAGTTCTCAATCCTATTTCTGGCACTGGTGGTGAATCCTTCTTCATTTTCGGGGTTGTAGTTCAACCTGGCCAGAATTCCCGGCTCCAGACCGTGAGATTTGGGTTCAAATCCCAACAACCCCATCAACAATCGATGGAGGATACCATGAACCCTGACACAACTTTACTTGAGGACAACGAAAAACTCGTATCGAGATTCGGAGCACAAAGGATCAGTGATCTCAAAGAGATCCCCGACTGTTACACCTTCAAACGAGACATGACCTATTCCCATAGGGACTTTGATGTCTTCCTCGACGCCTTGAAGCGGGGAGAACCTTGCGCTATCGTCTCGGGATT
Source organism: Candidatus Nanoarchaeia archaeon (assembly GCA_035289465.1). Classification (GTDB taxonomy): domain Archaea; phylum Nanobdellota; class Nanobdellia; order Woesearchaeales; family JAGWAF01; genus DATDXB01. The sequence continues at coordinate 4,417 of DATDXB010000107.1, read as the reverse complement.
TAACGCCTCAGGAACAATCCATATCGGTCATAGGGCTGTGTTTGACACCAATCTCTACTTTCAACGCGAGTTCGGCGTGAGGGTGTTCATACCAATCTCTGACGACGAAAGTTACATCACTGGTAAGGTCGAGACTCAAGAAGAGGGGCTCAGCCACGCTCTCGCACTGGCCAGGGAACTCCTAGCGTATGGTTTTGATCCGCACAAGACCTACTTCATCATCGACCAGATCTACACCACCATCTACAACCTTGCGATCAAGCTCAGCCGCAGAGTCACGGTCTCAGAGCTCAAAGCGACGTATGGCTATAAGGACGGAGATAATCCCGGATTGTACTTTTATCCGACAGTCCAGTCAGCGCATATCCTGCTACCTCAGGAACAGTTCGGTATCAAGCACGTATTAGTTCCTATAGGCCCAGATGAAGACAGTCACATAAGGATATGTAGAGACCTCGCCGCTCGCGCAGGCTACCAAAAACCTAGCATCTTGCATGTTCGATCTCTCCCAGGACTTGACGGGACCAAGATGTCCAAATCCAAGAACAACGCCATCTTCCTCAAGGAAGATGAAACTTCGATACGAAAGAAGGTGCAACGCGTATTGAGCGGGGGCGCAACGACAAAAGAAGAACATCTGAGGACAGGAGGAGACCCTGACACTGACATCTCTTGTCTTTATCTCAGCAAGCTCTTCCTCGACAAACGAGATAGTGAACGATTATTCTCTGATTATAGGGCTGGGAAGATCCTCAGCGGAGAGGTAAAACAACTTCTCGCTGAGCACTTGGTGAGATTCACCTCTGAGTTCCAGAACAAACTGCGAAAAATCACTGACAAGGATCTTGACATCGGCATCTTAAGAAACGAGGTACACCTATGATAACCAAAAACCAAGAAACACCACGACAAGCGATATTCTCAAGAGATGAAATTCGACAACGAGCAGAAGGATTCAGCGTCAATTCCTTGCTCAAACACCATGCCTATCGGAACAGGCCACTTGATTTTGAAACAGCTTATCTCTTGGGCGTGTTTGCGCTATCACCGTATCATGAGAGTCTGAGGGGTATATTTGATATCGACCCATCCATTGTCGAAAAACAGAGCATCGCTGTACTCTGTGCTCTGCACAACAGAGCCACATATGAGCGCAAGGATGCCGCTCAACAAATCGCAGGCATCGTCGCTGCGGTCTTTGATTACGACGTTGCATTGTCCTCTAAGGGATTTGTCAAACCATCTGTCCCATTTGTCATGGACAACTGTGGCATGGGTGGGGATCTCTATAGGACTCCCAATGTCAGCACGATCGCTGCATTGATCGCAGCTTCGGATGGGATTCCTATGTGCAAGCACGGTTCACCAGGAAACACAGACTCGACAGGAAGCAGTGACTTCCTTGAGTTCTGCGGCATGAATTTGAGGGCAGAATGCGACATCGTCGAGCAGGCTGTTGAACAATTCAAGTTCAGCTACACTGACGCCCTTGACACAGGATACAAGTCTGTCCATGTGCAAACCCACAAGTCCGCACGGCTTGCTCACATGAATGATATCATCGGACCCATGACCAATCCCGTCGACCCTACGCTGATGACGTGTCGGGTGCTTGGAGTGAACCATCTGCTTGATCCTCGGATGGTAGCTGAAGCATATCACATCCTGAATTTGAGGGGAATGACGAATGTCGAGCATGCCCTCTTTGTCCGAGGATTTGTCGAGGCAGATCGCAATGGAGGCATAGATGAGGTTTCGGTCTTTGCAGGAGGAACCGCTGTCGCGGAATTGAACAATGGAGCAATCAAGACCTATGATCTTGCGCCAGAAGACTTCGGCATCCCAGCTCATACCTATTTCAAGGTCCCTGAAGGAAGACTGGAGAAAGCGAGATTTAGCAGGAGGATCCTTGAGGGCGTCATCGATGGCGCACCGCGAGACTTGATCTTGGCAAACGCCGCCATCTTGATGTATCTGGCAAGAGATATCCCTTTGAAGGAAGGATATTTACGGGCTGATGAGCTTTTAGCGTCTGGAGCACCCCTACGTAATCTTGAAGCCTGCGTGGAATTCACACGGAGGACAACACCATGAGATTCATCGGAATGGTCCATCTACGGACACTACCAGGATATCCCCAGCACAAGGGGATGGAAGATGTTGTGAGGATAGCACTTGCTGATGCCATCGCTCTTCAGGAAGGTGGTGCTGACGCTATCCTCCTCGAAAATACCTATGACGACCCTCATCAGAAGACTGTCGGGCCAGAGACTGTAGCTGCGATGACCTTGGTTGCTCAAAGAATTAGGGATACTGTTGGCCTTCCTCTTGGTATCTGTATGCTCTGGAATGACTACAAGGCGTCACTTGGCATCGCACGCGCTGTTGGGGCCCAATTTGTCCGCATCCCGGTATTTACGGAGGCAGTCCTGACTTCCTCTGGAATGATCGAGGGCAATCCCTACGATGCGATTACTTATCGCAATAGTATTGGCGCCAATGGAGTCAGGATCCTTGCCGATGTGCACGTCAAACACTCCACTGTGCTCTCTCAAAGACCTATAGGTGACTCCGCACGAGAAGCCCTCTCATTTGGCGCTGATGAGGTCATTATAACAGGTAAATTCACTGGAGATGCGCCCGACCTTGCTAAACTGAGGGCTGTCCGAGAAGCCTGCCCTATGGCTCTTATCTGTGTTGGAAGTGGCACGACCCCCGAGAATGTAGCTGATTTGGCACGTTATGCTGATAGGTTCATCGTAGGGACTTGCTTGAAAAACAGTAAGGACTTAGTTGATGTTGAGAAAGTGAAATCGTTCAGGAGAAGGCTTGATGAGCTGGGGTTGAAATAATGATCAAAGGACTAAGAAAAAAGAGAGAAAAAACAAACAAAAAAATCAGATTCACTCGACGCGAGTCGTGTAATCTTCTGTGGTCTCAGGAGTCCACTCGCCGCGTTCGACACAGCGGAACTTGAGCTCATCACGATTGCCGGGGGCAATGATGGTGAAGTCATCCATGAATTCCGTCGAAGGATCACGGAACTTGACCATGTTCGCAGTACCACTTAAGGAACACTTGACCGTCTCGCCGGCCTTGAGGGTCTCTGCATCGCAGGTGATGTCCAGCAAGGTCAAGCCGTTAAAGACGGTCTTGATTTGGTTTGGCGGAGTTGGTGATACCTTCTTGTAGAAGGTCCAGTCAGTCTCAGATGGGTTGTTCAATTCAAAGGTCACCGTGCGACTCTTGTAGTCGCAACCAGCGCCGCGGATGACACCATCTTCTTTGGTGACCAAGTATTCACCGCTCACTGGCTGTGGCTTCTCCATGGACTCTTCTGCTGGGGCAGCCTGTGCTGGAGCCCCTTCAGATGGAGCTTGCACTGGTGGCTGTGGAGCAGGAGGAGCCTGTGGTTGAGGCTGTGGAGCCCCAGGCGCCTGTTTTGGCGCACAACTTGCAATCAGCACTGCCATGAGCGCCAATGCACAAATCAGTTGAAATCTCATCTTAGATACCTCCGTTAATTATGACTGTTCTAGAGGCAGGATGCGGCGTTTATAAACCTTTTCTCGTTCTCAGGTGCGTGTCGAAAGACTTCGAATCACTGAGCGCTATTGGTAGCGGTCGTATTTGATCCACACAAGAACACGAACTTCTCATTATAACCTGGTTGAGTCGCGATCAGCTCATCTTGCAAGTCTTCATTGAGCTCAATTTTGCCATAGACTGATCCTGAATGAGTGGAACGGATGAAACTGACCCCTGAATGATAACAGTCTGTTGTCTGGTTGGGCTCAAGCGACCAAAATCCCTCACAATAACTCTCTATCAATCGCTTGCCATTAAAGTAGATCGTGAGCGGATTTTGGATCTTAGGTTTGACTTCACGATAGCGTTTGAGCTCGACATCCTTGAAATTATGCAACTCAAACTTGAGGATTGACTTTGAGAGATCACATCCTATCGCGCGGATGTATCCTTCTTCATCTGCAGGGCGGAAGAATGAATACGAGATATTGGTGAACGGATTGGACTTTGACTGGTTGAAAATCTCCTGCTGATCCTTTTCCTCCTCGATCTTTTGGGCCTCTGAAGGCTTGATGTAACGCTGGCCATTGAGATAGAGCGCCTGGCGGACCTCATTAAGACTCACGCCGAATTTCTTGGCGATATCAAAGATGATCGCGTCCATATCCGTGTACGGGACAGTGAAGACCTCATTTCTTCCCGCGAAGGTCGCGTCAATCTCTGAAGACTCACCTTTAGTGGTCACCCTTGCAATGGCTGGAGCATTGAGGATATCTTTTGCAGTGAGTTCGCCCTCTTCTTTTGGTGTGTCGGATGATGGTGTGGTCTCGGTTTTAGGCTCGTCTGTCTTCTCTGGAGTCGAAGGTTGCTCTGTAGGAGAGCTTGGCTC
>DATDXB010000106.1:0-4840 GCA_035289465.1 Candidatus Nanoarchaeia archaeon | reverse complement strand
CTTTGAACCTGAATCATTATGCCTCAATCCTTTTTTTACCACATTATTTGAGCCGCATAGTTCACAGACATACATAGCCATCACCTCTCAAAGACTATGAAATCTTCCCATATATAAAGATGACGTTTAGTAGACTTTATCACCCCATCGATGCATTTAAATACGCGCGACTGACGAAAAGAAATCTATCATGTAGGCAACTACGTGATGGGGTAGGTAGCGTTGAGAAGGGGCCAATCACTGACATTCTTCATCATCATTGGCATCGGCCTGCTCTTGCTCTTTGCTGTCATCTTCCAACAGAGCACTGAAAAAGAGAAACGCGCATTTGAACGCAAATCAGTACCCACTCTCAACCAAGTGCCTACTGAAGCGCAACCCGTATTTACCTTTATCTCTGAATGCATCAAACAAGTAGCGTACGACGGATTTGTGAAACTAGGCGACCAAGGCGGATTCATGGACACCTCCGCATTCTCTATCAACCCCACCAAGCCCACTGAATCCCAAGCGCTCCAATATGATTATTCTTCAGAGTTCAAGATCCCTTATTGGTGGGAGATGCTGCCACCCGACAATTGCGAGAAGGGGGAAGGCTGCATTTTTGTAAGCCGCAGGCCGAACCTGTTCAAGGAACAAGGAGGCGTCAGCATCGAAGGACAGCTCGATGACTATCTCAAGGCCAACCTTGAGGACTGCTTTGGGGGATTTGAGTCCTTTGCCGAACGAAAAATCAAGGTCACCCCTGATGGCGACATCCTCCCTGACACTCGCATCGGAGATAAAGGCGTATCCGTCTATCTCGAGATGCCCCTGACCATCACGACCCCCTCCGCCGAGCACCGACTTGACAATTACCTCGTCGATTTCAATGACTTCGCCTTCAAGGATATCTACACCCTTGCAAGCACCATCTCCGAGCTCCAAGCCAACAACAGCTTCCTTGAGAAGGCAGCGATGAATCTGATCACACTCTACAGCGGCAGTGACGCTCAGATACCCCCCGTCGGCGCGACTGAATTTGGCTACGGACCAGGAAAGTATTGGATCCGAAGCACGGTGCGCGATCACATCAAGCAGAACATCCTCGCACCCTATGTCCCCTTATTACAAGTCATCGGCACCGCCAACTACCAACCCATCCAGAGCCCTGGAGGGGGAGCTCTGTCAACGACACGCGATGTGATCTATAACCGAGGCATGGCAATTCCTCTTGGAGAAAACACCGTCTTCCCTGAATTGACCGCTTCGTTGTCCTACCTGCCCATATGGGATCCCTATCTTGATCTGAACTGCGACGGAGAGATCTGCACCGGACAATCCGGCAGCACCAGCTTCGTGATACTCTTTGGATTGCAACACTACCAATTCGCGTATGACCTGAGCTTCCCTGCGCTCATCGCGCTCACACAACCAGGAGCCTTCAATGGACGCGGCTACCAATTCCAATTCGCCCTTGAGGCGAACATCCGCAACAACCAGCCCGTGAGCGCCGGAACGATCTTCATCGTCCCCTTTCGCACACCTGATGTCCTGGGCGCCGATCCCTTCTCTGATATCGAAGCGCGCACTAGCGGCGTAGTCGATATCAATGTCTTTGCTGGTAAGACACGACTTGGGGGCCTGCCTATTCCTGCTAAGGATGTCGCGCTCACCTACATCTGCGGCACTGAGCAGACTCCCCTAGGGATCGCCACTAAGGGAAAGTTCCAGACACGACTTCCCTCCTGCCTTAACGGCATCATCAACGCCAAGAAGCTCGACGGCAATAACGGACGGGCCATCGTCAATTCTATCACTGACAAGAACCAAGAAGTCAATATCACCATCGAGGCCTTCCGCAAGGTCAACGCCACGTTCAAGAAAATCCCCTTCGACAGGTACGAGATCAAGGGGGAAGAAGACGCCGTGACCATCAAGTGGGAAGCCGATCCTGAAGGGCCGCGCTTTGACTTGGATGACTCAGAAGAAGCCACCGTGGTGCTCAAGAAAAAACCCGCCTTCTTTGGCGAAGACCCCCTCACGCTCGTCGCGCAGATCTATGGCAATGAGGATACGACTGTCGACTTTTGTACAGGCGACCCCAAACAAGATAACAGTGAGAACCTTGACTTGCTGCCTGGTCACTATGAAGCCACGGTGATTGTCATGGACTATGCCAACAACACGATCCCTCCTGAGAAGCGCAAGAGCGAAAGCCAGATCGGAATGGAGTTTGAAGGCCTGGATAATCAACAGGAAGCGCTGGTCATGGGATTGATGTTCGGAGGTCTGGGTGTCGGCATCTCCTTTGCGGTCTCTGAACTCACCTCAAAGGAGATCGAGCTTCCCGGTATCGAGTTTAACTGCAGTGCACCCATGATCATCGCCAACTACCAGGCCAATATCTCCATCGGCGCCGACAAGCTTGACGTCGCCGATACCATCGAGTTCTCCTCCTTCACCTTTGAGCTTGACAAGGTCCCCCTCAATCGCAGGCGCGTCGAGGATCTGAAGACCATGCAGGCGCCCGCCGCGTATGCAAGTGTATTTAAGGACGCTGTGGCTCCCCGGCTCTCCAAGAGAGGTACACGATGAAGCGCTTACCTGCACTGTCCCTATGGCTCTTGCTCCTGATAGTCAGCATGCCCCTTGTGCATGCGCAATCGCTGGAGATCACCAAGATATCCGGACGCGATACTATCGAAGGCATCGTCACTGCCCCTGACGTCCTGAAGATCACTGCCAAGGCCCGCATCGCCGACGATGAAGATATCAGCCCTGATCAATTGCGCTTGCGGCTTGAAGGGTCACCGGCCTACCTGATCTTCTCAAGCTGTGCCGCTCAGGGAGACTTCAGCGCCTGTAATCTCGCCATGGACATCTTCCAGGCGCCTGTGCAGCCCTTACGGGTGACTGTGCAGTTAATGGATGACGAGAACAAGTTCCGCGATACCGCAGAGCCGATCTCACAGAGACAAAGCACGATCATCGGCGACACACGAGGGGCATATATCGAAAGCATCACCGCATCACCTACTGTGTCGCGCGATGGCCGCTTCTCGATCAACTTCCTTGCGCGAGATGAAGGCACTGTTGCCGGAGATACGACATGTTCTGGCGTCGATAAAGTGGACCTGAAACGCTCTGATGGGCGGCTCTTGGTGACTCAACAAGGGAACAAGGAATGCAGTTTCGCCGTAAGCACGGAGATCACTATTGGCGACGTTGATGGACGCTATGAAGTCTGCGCCCATCCCGTCGACAGGCTGGGAAAGACCGACCTTGCGCGGATCGGCTGCGTCGAGGTCATCAAGGATTCGGGAGCCCCTGTGCCTGTCTTGGCGCAGCTCTTCCAGCAAGGAGAACGTGTGGAATTCTTGCGACCCTCTTCGGATATTGTCGTCGATGTCCATGTCGAGATCTCCGATCCCAGCCTGGAAAAGGCCTCTGTGCGAGGGGACTTAAGCTCGATCACGACAAGTCCCGCCTATCGAAGCGCCGCTCCTGATGAATTCATCGATGACACTGCCGTGTGGCATGACGTGCCCACCAACGGGATGACCGAGTGCCTGGTGAAACTGACTGCGCGTGATACATCAGGCAACAGCGCTGAGGGCGTGCCGGTGAACTGTGACACTGTGGTGGATACTCTTGGACCCCGCGTGGTGAGCATGCAAGCAGGCATCAATCGCAACGGGACCTTCTTTTTGCCCGGACGCTCGGTCGTGAACGTCGTGTTTGAAGATGAGGGGGCGGGGATCTCTCAAGACGATGTGACCTTGGACTTGAGTCAAGTCAACAGCCTGTCATCGGTGAGGCCCAACACCTGCGTGCCTGAAGGGGATCAATTACGGTGTTCTTGGATCGTCATCGCGTCGCGCAGCGGTCCTGCCACGCTCTCTGTCCCTACCTCCGCATCGGATAAGCTAGGCAATACCCTGCGTGAACAATTCTCCCAACAAGTGATCATCGATAATACCCCTCCTAAGATCGAGAACGTCGATGTCCAACTGTTCTCCGGCGAGAACGGTGAGGAAAAGACCGAACTGCTTGCGGTGCGCGACGATACTCTGGTCATCACTGCGCTCGTACGCGGGGCTGTCAGCGCTGAAGGCAACTTCTCAGCCCTTGGCGTGACTGAAGCGGTCAGCCCAGAATGCAACGCTGAAGGGACCACACTTGAGTGCATATTCAGAGCCACCATCGAAGCCACGGGCGATTCCGGCGAGCCTGTCGAGATCCTGTTCTTTGACGAAGTAGGAAACCCCGTCACCCACCGCGAAGAGATCCCGGTGTTCGGTGTCCTAGATCAGGAAAACCCCAACAATTGGCGTGTCGATAAAGTCGTGTGTTCTCCTGACTTAATCGACGATACTATCACCGAATTCATCAATTTCCGCGTGAGCTGTGCCGCGTTATTAAAACCCTTGACACGACGCGCGAGGATCATCCACGTCGACTTGGATAGGAACGAATGCACAGATGATGGCGCCCTTGCCGATGTCACGCTCTCAAATACGGTGACGGGGACCAAGAGCCCCATCCTGAATATCCTGCTACAGGCACAGAAGTATTCTGAGCCATTGAATTTCACCTGTCCCTTACGGATCACGACACAAGTAGGTAAGAGCATCACCGCATTCCCTGAGATCGAGCATGTCAAAGTGAACCTCGGGTTCTTTGTCAATCCCCTGGGCGAGGCTGGATCACAGCTGGATCGTAAGGTGTTTAAGGCGATCAAAGATGCTGAGGGTGCTTGGGAGATCGTCGGGGATCTCAAGAAAGTCATGGACTACCTCGAAAAAACCTGCCAGATCAAACAACAGATCAACAACTTGGTCACCGTCCTTAATGGAGT
>DATDXB010000105.1:0-3781 GCA_035289465.1 Candidatus Nanoarchaeia archaeon | reverse complement strand
ACACTAACAAACGAAGTGAATGCATGGACAACAGGACGGAACAGGAAAAGAAAGAAGATCGTATGGACATTCACAAAGCAAAAAGCAGACCTGAAACTCGGAAAACATTATGTTTCATAATTATCGTGTCAAGCTACTAGTCTTACCCATCATCAGCCATAACCTCATCCTCTATCATCAGAAAGGGATACTCGACATGCTCTTTATCCGCTATTTTCCTGTCGAGAACAATCCCTACGCCAATCTCCTTGACTTTGGCGGGCTTTCCATCGACAAGGCACTGCTAAATATCAATGGGCTTAGTCTGCTAGGAATTGGCACGGACCCTCTTCTTAGCATTCTTGGTGTTGTAGGAATTGTCCTTGTCATCGGGACTTCATGGAAACGACGTCAAGTCCATCCCTCCTGGAAGCTCTTTGTAGTCATAGCGGCCCTCTCCGCATTTTTACTCGCCTCAAGCCTCATGGTCAAGCATTATATCACCACCATCACCCTGCTCTGCATCTTTGGAGGTCATGTATTGGATGCGAAACTTCTGTCCGAGAAATTCAAGATCCTCGCCAGCGTTATTTTCATCGCATACAGCCTCGTTTTTGTCTCCCCTCTTTTTGTCAAAGATCCTGGAATCGCTCTTGATGATCTCTCTGAGTTGTTACCTCCCCACTCTTTTGTCGTCGCTGACAGCCGCATCTATCGTGGGGCTTATCTCTTTCCCTTCGCAGAACACGCCATTATGGGCTCCATGCACTTCATTGAGATTGAGGAATTCTCCCTCACCAGACCACCTGGGGACGTCGTCAATACCACCATCTATTTCCTCGAATGCGTCCCTGATGATTGCACGGGGGCCCAGAGCGCCAAGACCAACGCGACAGTCGAACGTATGGTCGAATCCTTTATCAGGCACGGCGAAGTCATCGCTCAAGTACCTGAGGATGACCCTGTCTATCGCCTCCACAAGTCCAGCTCGCTCCTCGTCAATGACGGCAAGGATCACTCTTGGATCGTCGGCAACTTCTTTTTCCACACCATCGGCTGGAGATATCCCCAGACCATCATCGATTGGTATGTGCCTGCGCCAGGATGGCAGCAGATGCTCAGCACGCTCTCATTGATCGTTTTGTGGACTGGACTTGCCCTGGTAGCTCTGGGAATCATCACTGCCATCATCCTCTGGGCAAGAATCCGCTAGATCGCGCAGACGGCGTCCGATGTATAGGATATTTTTTTTGATGATCAGTGCCAACCCTTGAGGGGCGCAACCCATCCTTTCAACCTCCCTACACATCCCCTCTAATGCCTCAACAGATGTGTTTAACATCTCCAATACCCCCTCTACAAGATCCTCATCTTGACCATCTAGTCCCCCAAGGATCTCCAAGTAATTATACGCATGCATTGCAGCGACTGTAGCCAGATAGCATTGCATCAAACCATAGGATCTATCCTCTTGCCAAGGGGAATATGCGGCTCGCATCCTCGAGGTCAATTTGACTAAATCATCCATAGGACTTTCTTCGTCAGTATCCATATTCGATCCAGAGGGGCGGAGATTTACATACTCATAGTATATAGAGAGGTTTGAAAAACCATCAAATAAGAGTCAAACCTCTCAGAGATCGCTTTGAAAAGCCTCCTTTGGGAGCTTTTTCAAAGCGTTCTATAGTCATTCCTTTTTGTGATTAATTTCATATTTACTCAGTTGAGCGCAGCTCATAGCACTTAATCTCCTCATTTTACTTGATCTTATAGCAAATCTCATTAATTATCGAACACTTGTGAGATTTGCTAACTAGCAAGTCTCGTCTACGAACAAGCGCATACTCCTATCCGAAAAGTTCCAGAATTAACGAGACTTGCTATTACAGAGTACCGAGCCAATCCTTGAGCACCTTCATCGCTTTAGTATCGTCTTCATTATAATCGACAATCAGCTGTTTGAGATTCTTGTCCCCTTCCAGATATTTAGCGTACCAAAACAGCGATTGCCGGCCCCCTGCCTTCTTCTCGCGCCATGAGAAACCCAAGTACTTCGCTATCGGCTTGATAGAGTAAGAAGTGACGGGCAGGATGACTGATTTCAGCACTACGGCATATAGATCCACCAGGGACTCATGCAGCTTATTCCAGATGGCATCATCACAGCCGTATCTGTCCTTCATCCTCTTGAGCGAAGTCTTTTCGTAGGAAGAATAACAATAGATGACAGGATCCTTGATTTTCGCGATGAATCTGCAGAATGCTTCCCACATCACTCTCTCATCCTCGGGACGGTCAGCCCAAAACGAGACATACCTCGCTTTGCCATCTTCTACGATGAAGCAGCCGTACAAATAATCTATCGCAAGCTCAGTCTCACCCTCGATATCAAAATAGACCTCCACTTTGGACTTCGGAAATTTAGGCGGCACTAAAACGACAGGTTTCTTGTCGATTAACGACTTCGCTTGCAATATCCATCTCTGCGCTGTAGCAAGACCCACCCTCTTGAGCTCGATGAGATCCTTCTCTTTTGCCACCGCCAATTGATCGATGGTGTTTATACCTATCTCCTTGAGCTGGTCTTTGTGGGTCCTATTTAGTTTGTAGACCAGACTCACATCCCTTTCGCGCTCCATCTTCGGGACACAGTTGTTCTGCCAGACGCATTCTCTGCAAAAACTGATGAGGACAGGATCACGCTCAGCGCCTTCCACAGTCCCCTTGATGATCTTGAGTGTGTCCTGATACTGTTTGACGTGCTCTCTTGGCGTAAATGAGAGTTCTTCTTTGTCTGCGTTGATGATGAATCCTTTCTCTGGAAGCAGTCCTTGGATCTTCTCCAAGAGCTCTGCATAGAGCATCACCTGCATCACATACTCCTCTTTGAGCGACTTGCCGGACTTGATGTCCTCGGGGATGTAATGATAATCGCCTAGCGTGGACTTCCCTCCCTCTCTCTTGAGCAAGTCTGGACGACCGACCAAACCTTCATGCATCAAGACCCCCTGATAGATGAGTTCAACCCCATCCTTCATGGCCTTGAGAGTGAGCTTGAACGCCTCTGCGTTTGAGACGCCAGGGATCTCTTCATAGACCCAGTCTTTGATAACATCTTTCTCATGCAAGAGACCATCTTCCATGAGTTTCTGAGTAAATTCAGACTCAGGCAGCCTCTCTTTTTTGTCACCAAAATGATCGAGATAGACAATCCTGGGACACTTATGATGTTTATAGAAATCTGTAGCCGTGATCTTGATCTGAGGCATGCCTCTGTTTGAGAGACCAAGCTTTATAACCTTGTGGGTCGTTGTCGACTATAGAGAACTTTGAAAAACCATCAAGAGAGTCAAAGTTCTCGAAGTATCGCTTTGAACCTCCATCAACACACTGGTTGTTCAAAGCTCACGACCATGAAGCCTCAAGTCAAAGGCATTGAAACACTGCAAAAATCCTTTGCAGAAGCCAAACCGTTCAAACATGTGGCTATCCCCAATTTCCTTAGTGCTGAGGACCGACAAAAACTACTTGAGGCCCTCGGAAAAGAAGATTTCACCCGACGCGTGACCGACCTCTACTCCTTTTGGCAGACGGATGATTTCAAGACGACAAACAATGCCTGCCTTAAGGAACTCAGGGACCATTTGCGCAATGAGGTCGTGAAGGTCATCGCTCAAATTACGGGATTGAAATTGACTCTCGGCGTCATTGATATGCACTCGGCAATATACCGTGACACTGACCACCTCTTGTGTCATGATGATCGACTTGATGGCCGTAAAGTCGCTTTCATGATCTATCT
>DATDXB010000104.1:0-2158 GCA_035289465.1 Candidatus Nanoarchaeia archaeon | reverse complement strand
AACATCTCAAAACCCAGAAGCTCAATTTTTGTCTCTTTTTTCATTTTAGCTACAATGTAGCTAACAACTACATAAAGATATTGGTGTTCAAGAATACAGATCACTCATCGACGAGCCATTTCAGAAAACTGAATGATTACCCTCGAAGGAAATCTTTATAAACCAAGTTATGATTCTGAGGCTCATGGGACGAATCAAGACACAACGCGTCAAGCGCAAGAGCACACAGATGTTCGCAGAACAAGCTGGCGCATTCAACTCCTCATTTGACGACAACAAGAAAGTCCTTGACAAGTTCTACGACATCACCAGCAAGAAACTACGCAACACCATCGCTGGCTACATCACCCGACTAGCAAAGCGAGTGGAATAAATTACTTTTATAGAGAGGTTTGAAAAACCATCAAATAAGAGTCAAACCTCTCAGAGATTGCTTTGAAAAGCCTCCAAAAGGAGGCTTTTCAAAGCTCTCTATAGTGATTACGCATCAGGGGAAGATGCTTTATGGACGACACGAGAGACGATAACTCTATCTACATCGGCGCAAAGCCATTCATGAACTACGTGAGCAGCGTCATGATGCAGTTCACGACGAAGAATGCTTCTGATGTCACGATCAAGGCACGCGGCAAGTTCATCTCTCGCGCCGTTGATGTGGCACAAGTCGCCAGCCGAAGATTCGTCGATACTGGAATCGGCGTGACAGATATCCGCATCAATTCTGAAGAGTTCCAAAGCGAAGAAGGACGACAAGTGCGAGTGTCGACAATCGAGATTGTACTGAGCAAGAAGAAATAAATAGAACATACACCAAACGTGCTCATATGAGTTCATTAGGCGATGATGTGAATGCCGAATTACAGATGATGATTGACTCGTATGCTCGATTGCAAGCGAAAGATCCTCGGCATGAATTGCTCAAGCTTTCAACACTTCATGCAGACCGACAAGGCGTTGATTTCTCCGCCAGATTTTTTGAACGATGCTATCGGCCAGGTGAAACAATGAGGATCGTGGGTTATGCCCGATATACTCGAGCACTTCAAGACGCCCATGCAGGGAAACCAGTAAAACTAGTCGATACAGACCCAGCCTGTGACTTTTAAGTGCGCAAGCCTTAAAAACGCCCTGCTGTTTTATAACCTATACTTGGGCCTATAGCATAACCTGGATAGTGCGATCGGCTTCGGACCGATTGATTTGGGTTCAAATCCCAATAGGCTCGCTCACGCATATGAAAGACAGCAAAGACGACAAAGACCTCACCAAGGGCATCTCGGTCAAGAAAGCAGACGACACCAGCGAATGGTACAACCAAGTCGTGCTCAAGGCAGAGCTCGCCGACTTCTCCGCGGTCAAGGGCTGCATCGTGCTCAGACCCTGGGGCTACCAGATCTGGGAAGCCATCCAATGGCAATTCGACCAAGTCATCAAGGCACACGGTGTGAAGAACGCTTACTTTCCTCTGCTGATCCCCGAATCATTTCTAAAACGCGAGGCAAGCCACGTCGCAGGTTTTGCCCCTGAAGTCGCATGGGTCACCCACGCCGGAGATAATGAACTTGAAGAACGATACGCCGTGCGTCCCACTTCTGAGACGGTCATGTGCGAATCATTCTCCCAATGGATACGCTCCCACCGCGACCTGCCCTTACTCATCAACCAATGGTGCAATGTCATGCGCTGGGAGACCAAGGCCACACGCCCCTTCTTGAGATCACGAGAGTTCTTATGGCAGGAAGGACATTGCCTGTATGAGACCAAAGAAGAATGCGTCGCCGACACGATGTATTATCTCGGAGAATACAAGAAACTCGCAGAGGAATTCTTGGCCATCGCTGTGCTGACCGGAAGAAAAACAAAGGCTGAGACCTTCGCAGGAGCCGAATGGAGCTCGACAATCGAAGGATTCATGCCTGATGGCAAGGCGCTTCAGATGGGCACCTCACACTTCTTAGGCCAACACTTAATCAAAGCATTCAATATCCAATATCTCGGTGAAGACGAACAACAGCACTACCCGTTCCATAACTCCTGGGGAATATCGACGCGCCTCATCGGAGCGCTGGTCATGGCACACTCCGACGACCACGGATTTGTCCTGCCACCCCGCGTCGCACACCACAAAGTCGTCATCGTCCCCATCATATTTGAGAAG
>DATDXB010000103.1:0-6625 GCA_035289465.1 Candidatus Nanoarchaeia archaeon | reverse complement strand
ACACCCCTACTCGTTGGTGCTTGTAGAGCTTGTATTGGACCACGCTATCACCTCAATCCAGGACTATTGGAACAAATAGTCTTGGTAACCGCACTTTGTGCAAAAAATCCGTCCGGCTTTGACGTCAAATTCCAGGGACAGTTCATTGCATTTTGGGCATCGTTTGGATTCTCCTGACAGGCGTTTAGACTTGTCGTGGAGAATCTTCTCGATGTTTTCTCGCCAATCGTCAAAGATAGTGTGGGGTTCGCTAGATTGATCTGAAGGGACCTTTGCCATATCACAGACAGGGTCAGAACGACACCCATCACCTCTTCACGACGGAGAATCGTCGGTGATATTTAAACGTGCATGGTCATCGTGAAGTAGCGACACGTGGTCGAGTAGATATTTAAGCGAGAGGATCTTTTCGATCTCAATGACAGCTATTGAAGTCGAGTCGCGCGGCCCTCTTTCATCGGAGGATCTCCCGCGTCTAAAGGCTATCTTGGACAAGGATGGCACTTTCATCACCATCAAGAATCGCATCCATCTCTGTTATGGTGGACTTGATAACCTCGATAATCCTCAGACCAATTCAGAATTGGACATCCGCGCCAAGATCACAAACGGCGTACCTGAGATGAGTATCAAGATCGGCAAGTGGGGGGCATCAGAGGGAAGGGAGGAGATCTCAGTAGTGCTGCAGAAAGGTCAATTCGCAAACCTGATTCGTGCATATGCTGCATTGGGATTTCGCAAAGGGTTAATCGCACTGCGTAACACCTTGGTCTATCGTTATCAGGACGTGGAGTTTGCCTTAGTCGAGGTGCCAGGTCATAGCTGGTTTTTTGAGGCGGAGATCATCGCTTCATCTGAGGAGGGAGTGGATGCTGCGAAAAAGAGGATCAAAGAAGTCTGCGTATCGCTGGACCTCAAGATATTCACCGACCAAGAATTTTGGTCTTATGTGGACATACTCAACAAATCAGCCAACAAGAATTGGGACTTTGACAAAGAGGGTGTTGATACCTTCGAGGAGGAGTTTGGCATTGATTGATTCTTGCTCAAGATATCAACAGCACATCCTTTGCGTCTTTGAAGTCCATGTCTGTTGTTATGAATATCGCCGAAGCGTCAGATGACGTCGCAAGATGGATTCCGTCGATAAGTCCGAATTTCGTCGAATTCTTGCGGATCTGGTTCTTTAGCTTGGCGGCTTCGACAGAGATTCCAATCGTTAAAGGGAGGATTTCACATCGATGCTGGATGAATCGTAGATAATTCTCAAATGGCCTCCCCTCTCGTTCGCACTTGTCCGCAAGTTCGGCGATAGCGATAATGGATGTCGCGATAGTCTCTTCTTCGATGAATGGTCGGATCTTGGCGCCCCTTGGCGTACCGCCGAAATACTCGACCCATGCCGAGCTGTCAAGGACATACTTATTCATCGCGTGTCCTCATCCTATCAGACGCTTTCCAGCGCATACCCTTTGCGGCGCCAAACATCGACTTGCCGATTCCTGTATGGGCTTGCAGCAGATGTTGGATGACTTGGTCATAGGAGGGGGCGTGTTCTTGCTCTTTGACGGCATCAAGGGCCTGTTTAGTGGGGCCTGAGACTTGGATAGTGGTTGGCATGGACTATAGTTATAGTTATAACTATAATAACTTTGTGGTCATGAAGGTTAGGCGCTCTTCCTCACCAAGAACCCGTCATCAGCGACAGGAAGGATTCGCACTTTCTGGCCCTTCTTCAATTTGAGATGTTCCGCAAGTTCATTGGGGATACCGACAACAAGACTGCTTCCGCTGGTCAAGACCTTGCGCTCAAACCCGAACGAGTGCGCCTGTATCTCCTTGGTCTTGGCTTGCATATCCTTTGATTGTTCGCGGGTGAAATAAGTATTGTCACAGGTAGGGCAAAGATAGGCAGGGACGTGATGGAGAGGCACCCCCTCGAAGTATTCATAGGTATCAAGTATCCCAATAGTCATATTTTTTTTGCACTTAGCGCAGCTGATGTTATCTGTCATGTTTCCTTCTTACCGTGTGGGCAGTAATCACACGTGTCGTCCCTTCACGATACGCGTAAATTACCATGATTGTCTTATCGATGCAGTCGACCTTCTTACCATAGCGCATCTCGCCATCAACAGGCATTTCGATTTTGAGGTCACCATGTTCGAGACAATGATGGACCTCTTCTTCTGTGATGCCTTCATCCTCCATCTCCTCTCGCGCATGATCCGTGATGATTATCATAGTACGTATCCTATACGTATTTAAGGTTTGCTCTCAAAAAGAGGCATTGTCTGCTGGATCCGTACGCGGGTTTAAGTGCGTTGACCCAGAAAGTCCGGAAATCTTCCGGCGAGAAATCGATATGATGGTTCTGATCTCGTTACGCCTAAACATGTCAGTAACAATCATAACTTTATGTAAGTAATTATCATATGTCAATAATTGACGAAATATTTATATAGTCACTAACATAAATTGTCGCGATGGACCCCGAGTACCATATTGAGTCTTTCCAGGAGAGAAAAGAGACCATCTTTAAGTGGGCTGTAGAAGTCCGGGGCATTGAGAACTCCCAACGTATCATAGGGGATAACGCTTCAAAAGCGATAGTGGAGCTCCTTGCATCTTATCTTCACAAGACAAAGAGAGTAGAGGCTGGTCTTTGGCTCAACCACTCATGGTTTAAGTCCGAGAAAGTCCTGGCGAGGCTCCCTGAATTCCCTAATAAGCCAAGCCTTATTCTTCAAATGATCAGGCTCGAAAAGCTCTGTGAGAAGATGTCTTATGGGGCGCCAAAACCTATCGACAATGCAAAAGAAGCGATCGGGCTCTTTAACAAGCTCGAAGCCGTCCTCATGGAGATGCTCAAATGATCGCTCACAGAACGATTATCGGCTACGCAATGAGCTTTGCCTCTTTCTTAATTGATAGCCCCTTAGGGGAAAAGATCAACAAGATCATTCTCTTTGGCTCAGCGGCGCGCGGAGATTTCACTTCTGAAAGTGATGTCGATATCTTTGTTGATTGCGACCAGACTCTTGAGCGAGAACTTGAAAAGCTGTTGACGTTGTTCACTTCTTCGCAAACATACAAGATCTGGGCACTCAAGAATGTACACCATGAGATCTCGCTTAAGGTAGGGGATTTATCCACATGGTCGCTCCGACGCGAAGTCATAAGCTCAGGGGTGATTCTTTATGGGAAATATAGCGAGCAACTTGCCACTGCAAAATATTACGCGCTGATCGGCATTGAGGGCTTGTCTAAAAAGGGCACTGCCGAGCAGATGCATATCATGCGCAAGCTCTATGGGTACACCCAAAAAGTGGGCAAGAAGAAATATAGTACAGAGGGTCTTCTCAGGACAGTGGGGGGAATGAAGCTTGGGCGGGGAGTTCTTGCGCTTCCTATGGATCATCGTCAGCAAGTCCTCTCTTTTCTTACCAAGAACAAGATTTCTTATAAGATCTACGAAGTCTGGTCCGATTCGTTCGAGGTTCCTTTTAAACATTCGTGAACATTTTTAAACACCCCTCTATTGAACCAATTCATGCCATCCGTCGAGCTCTTCCTCACCTACGCGACTTACAAGATAGTCGATAACAAGGCGATCATCCACCTCTTTGGCAGGACTCTAAAATGCGAACAAATCTGCGTCATCGACCGTTCCTTTGAGCCCTTCTTTCTCGTAAAAGCAAAGAAGGATCCACAACAACTCAAACATCAGCTCCAGGAACTCAAGCTCAAGGATGGCGAAGAGTCTGCAGAAGTCCTAAGGGTCGATGATGAATCACTCAAGCTCCACTCAAACTCCATCGAGGTCTTCAAAGTCATCGTCAATCTTCCTTCGTCAGTCCCCATCATCAAAAAAGAGGTCGTCACCTGGGACCTCGTCGAATCCTGTTATGAGTATGACATCCGCTTCGCCTCGAGATATATTCTTGCCAAGGGTCTCACTCCGCTCACGCTCATCAAAGTCCAAGGAGATTACATAAAAGACTTCGACTACAAAGTACCAGTTCTCGACGCAACTGAAATCGTGCAAGTCACCCCACTAAAGACCTTGGAAAAACCAAGAGTCTTAGCCATTGATCTTGAGACCTATAATCCTCAGGGAAAGAATATCGACATGGAAAAGCACCCTATCGTCATGGCATCCCTCTATGGCTATGGCCTTTCAAAAGTCATCGTCGCTCAACAGATCGAGATCAAGGACAAACAGCTCAAAAAAGACATCGAGTGCGTAGATGACGAGGCCCAGCTCCTCAAACGCACAGCAGAACTCATCAATGACTACGCTCCTGACATCATCACAGGCTATAGCTCGGACATCTTTGACATGCCCTATCTAAGGAGAAGAGCACAAAAGGCAAAGGTAGACTTCAGCTTAGGCCTAGACAACTCAGACATCATCACGAGGCAGAATGATCCTGCCAATATCATCGGCATCGCCCACATCGACATTTTCAGGTTCATCAGGCGAGTCATCGCCCTGTCCATGAAAACAGACAGGTTCACCTTAGAGGCGGTCTCTCAAGAGCTCTTGGGTGAGGGCAAAGTCGATGTGGAGATGGATCATTTAGCGATAGCCTGGGACAACAAAGAGCACGAATCCTTAGAGCTCTTTGCCAAGTATAATCTCAAAGATTCTGTCTTAGCCTATCGCCTCCATGAGTATGCCTACCCATTGATGGCTGAGTTCACCAAGCTCTTAGCACAGCCGATCTTTGAGGTCTCACGCATGAGTTTCTCGCAGTTTGTCGAGCACTATATCATGAAAAAAGCGGTCGAGCAAGGCGAGATCATCCCCAACAGGCCGGTGCAAGCGTCTTTAGACGATAGGGAAGGAGCCACATTCGAAGGCGCCTATGTCTACAAGCCGACGCCCGGCCTCTACCAGGATCTGGTCGTCTTGGACTTTAGATCACTCTATCCAACCATCCTCGCAAGCCATAATGTCGCCATTGACACGCTCAACTGCGACTGTTGCAAGGACAAGAACAAAGCGCCAGGACTAGACGTGCATTTCTGCACCAAGAAAAAAGGCTTCCTCTCAAGTATCATGGAGGGGTTAATCGAGCTGAGAAAGGGCATCAAACAGCAGATGAAGACCGACGATTCTGCGCTCTTATATGGCCGTTCTCAAGCCCTCAAGTACCTCTGTAATTCATTCTATGGCTACTTAGGATATTCTCAATCGCGATGGTATTGCTTGGAATGCTCAGCGGCAATCACTGCATGGGGCAGACACTACATCCACAATGTCATTGAACAAGCGAAGACCTCTGGATTTGGCGTCGTCTATGGGGACACCGACTCAGTCTTTCTCCAACTCGGAAAAAAGAAGCACAGTGACGCGATGGATTTCATCAAAGAGATCAACAAGCACCTTCCAGGCATGATGGAGTTAGAACTCCAAGGATTCTACCCCTCAGGCATCTTTGTCGCGGCAAAAGGCAGTGAGGAGGGCGCAAAGAAGAGATATGCGCTCTTAGGCGAAAAAGGGGAGATCAAGATCGCGGGCTTTGAGACGGTGAGAAGGAACACGAGTCCCATCGCAAAGGAGGTCCAAAAAGAGGTCCTCCGTATCATTCTCTCAGAAAAAGACGCAAAAAAGGCCCTCAAATATGTTCAACAAACCATGGCTGACCTCAGAGCGCACAAAATCCCTGTCGAGAAGGTGGCGATCTTCACGCAACTCACCAGGCCCATTGAGCAATACGAATCCATCGGTCCTCATGTCGCGGCGGCGATGCGCATGAAGGATAAAGGCCAAGTCGTCACCACAGGCTCCTACATCAGTTATATCGTCTGTAAGGGCAAGGGCAAGATCAGAGACAAAGTCAAGCTCCCCGACGAAGTCACTGCGCAAGACTACGATCCTGAATACTACATCAACAACCAAGTCCTTCCTGCTGTCGAACGGATCTTTGACGCTTTAGGGACAAAAGAAGAGGATATTGAACAATCAAGCAATCAGAGTTCGTTGGGGAAGTTCTTCTAACTGAATTATCTCTTCTCTACTCGTGCTTTCGCTTGTTCAGAAGTCCATCCGCTCTTGACGAATTGGGCGATGATTTGATCGTCAGACAATCCTTTTGCTCGACACGTAGAGATGTATTTTTCCGTAGGATCTTGCGATGTCGTTTCAGGACTAGAAGCGGTGCTGGCAGAACTCGTGCTAGATATACCGGGAGACGTGTTGGTTTTCTCTTCCTTGCCCTTGACCACAGAAGAGATGCCCGTCTTAGGTTCGCTCAGAGTGGGGCTTGCTCCCTTTGGCCCTCCACCTTTGAGTACATAAGCGCCAAGTGCGATGATGGCGAGGACTAAGACTAAATCAATGGCGAGAGACAGATAAGCGACAAGGGGTGTTTGGGGAGCAGGAATCTCAAGAGCAGGAGGATTGCGCGCGATCTCTTCGACTTGGGCAGTCCTTTGTCTGAGTGCATCCACATCGCTTCGCGCGGCGGCAAGTTCGGTCTGGAGTGTGCTCACCGTGGTCTGCACGCCAGAGACGTCTCCTTGCGCGGTCGCTGCCTTGATCTCTTCTTTGAGTTCTGCGCGTAATTGTAAGAGACGATTGTCCAGGTTTTGCTCAGGAGCAGGGCTTGAGGGCGGT